>JBDRFS010000035.1:0-17240 GCA_043818535.1 Candidatus Woesearchaeota archaeon | reverse complement strand
TGTTTTAAAACTTACAATGCTGACTTTAACGCCTGCGTTAATCTCGGCATTAAGCCTATTGCGCCGCAACGCTCTGCAATAGGCGGGTGCGGCCTGAATCAACAGGCCATTAAGATGACTGCGCCCTTACATGTGAATGATTCCGCTCAAAAGCGGGTGAGCGCATAACGTCCTCTTAACCGAGGCTCCGCGAGTTTACTCCGGAGAGAGGTCACTTATGGCAGTACTCTTTCCAGAAATAAGAAAAAGCATTGACGGTTTGTATAAGACATATACTGGAACATACCAGACTTTAAAGAAGAAGTCAGATTGCAAGGAGGTTAAAGATGGCATCAAAACAGTCATTTGAATGGCAGGAATTGAAGAAGAGTTTAAAGGAACTTTTGAAAAGATATAAAGAAATCGAGGATATTATTGTTTTCGGGTCAGTAGTTAAAGGCAAAGCCATACCAAAAGACATAGATATTGCTCTAGTCGTTAATAAAAAAGACCCCTCTCTCGTTGGAGAAATAAAAGACCAATTGAAATTAAAAAATATAGATATCGAAATAGTTAAGCCGCAAGACATTTATCAGACAAGGCTAGGCACAACTTTGCTTAGTGAGGGGTTTAGTGTCAAAAACTGTATGTTCTTAAGAGACAAACTGGCCCTGTCTCCTATGAAAATATATACATATGAGATAAAAAATCTAACTCAAACTAAAAAAGTCTTATTTGGACGCGGCTTAAATCAAATAATGGAAGAAACCAAAGCAACCAAGCTTGGATCTGGAAGCATTATGGTTCCTGTAGGGCAAAGCAGCAAGTTTGAGGAATTCCTAGAAACATGGGATTTAAAATATAAGGCTAGGGAATATTTAGTAATGTAGTCCTCCCAATACTCCCCTCCCTAAGAATAACAAGCTTCTCTTTAGTCAAATCAACAACAGTGGAAGAAACACCAATGTCAGTCTTGCCAGAATCTATTATCATGTCCACCAGCCCATCCAACTCCTTCAAGGCTTCTTCAGCAGAAACCGCAGGATTATTGCCAGAAATGTTTGCAGAAGGCGCAGCGATTATACCTGCTTCTTTTATCAAAAGCAATGCAACCTTGTGGTCAGGCATCCTAATGCCAATAGTATTGCTTCCAGCAGTTAAAACATCATTGACGCTGTCTTTTTTCCTTAAAACAATTGTCAAAGGCCCGGGCCAGAACTTGTCCATCAGCTTCTTGGCAGTTTCAGGCACTTCCCTGGCTAATTCATAAACCTGTTTCTTATCAGAAATGAGCACAGTAATAGGCTTGTCCAAAGGCCTTTTCTTTGCAATAAATAACCTCTTAATAGCCTCAGGATTATCAGCCTTGACCGCTATCCCGTAGACTGTTTCAGTAGGAAACACCACTAATTTCCCCTCTTTCAGCAGCAGGGCAGCTTCTAAGATTTTCTCCTTATCGGGATTTTCCTTATCAATATTAACAATCTTGGTTTCCATAAGAATATAGCTTAAGGTACTTCTTAATAAAGTTTACTGGCAAAAGAAGAAAAAGTCCCCGCCGCCAAAGTGCAGGTAGTAAAAGAGCCGAAGGATGCCAACTGTAATCATTATCAGCAAGACCGCATTCACAAGCAGGAAAGAAAAGATGGCAGGCTCACGCTCAAGGAAATAAGATATAACCCTTTTCCTCCTGTCCTTCATGCTCGCAAGCATCAAAACCACGACAAACTCAAAAAATGCTATCAGCACAAGAAACCTGAGCAAACCCAGCTCAGCAGCTATTCCTGATTTCCTCAGCTTCATCTCCACTTCTTCATTCAAAGAGCAGAATATATCCTGTGCAACAACAAACTCCTCCTCGATCTTCATCCCTTTAAACACTGTATTGTACGTGTAGGTGAAGAACCCTATGCGTTCATGGCTGTACGGCACACCTTCCTCTTCAGCAGCAGCTATGTGTCCAGCCTCATGAATCCTCATAAAAATATAGCTTGAAGGTATTATCAATGCTATTAATATCAACCAAAAAACAAATACCTTGAGGAAAGGCAAAAAATAGAGCTTAAAGCTGCCTCTCTTAGACTTCTTTATAATGGCCTTACAAAGGGGGCAATCCATAAGGAAAAAGTAGTCAAGAAAGTATTTAAACCTTATTGCCGTTTTTTATTCCATGGACACAACAGGATTATTGCTTGCTTTTGGCCTTCTAGTTGGATTTGGCGTTTACCCAGTAATAGTTAAAAGGCTTTCAATGAGATATGGAAGCTTAACAACATCATTCTACTCGCATTTGATTGTAACATTAGCAGTGGCTGCAATATTCCTTCCGAGGGTATGGCCTTTCTTTCCGGATCATGGAAGCCTTCTTATAACACTCTTTCTGGGATTATTAGGAGCAGCAATAATCTGCCTCATGTTCAACATCTACAAGGAAAGCGACATATCTGTCTCAATGCCTCTCATATACCTCCACCCTGTGCTCACAGTAAGCTTGGCATTAGTCATTTTCAATGAGCCATTAAGCCTAATACAAAAGATAGCAGCGATTACAGCAGCCATAGGGGCTTTGATCTTGATAACAGACTTTAGGAATCTTTCCTCTGGCATAAGGTCCCTTGATTCCAGGCTTCTAATAAAGATAATTATCCTTATTGTAATGTTCAGCGCTAATGCACTAATAGCCAAAGTCCTTGTAACAAGGATAGGGGGAGGAGCAACAGCCCTCTACCTCCAGTCAGCAACATTCATTTTCGTCTTCTTGTTCTCCGCCAGAAAGCTGGTAATACCCTTAGAAAAAGACTTCAAGCATTTCATAGCATCAGGAGCCTTCATCTCATTGGCAATATGCTGCCTCTTCCTTGCAATAGAAAAGATTGGGATAGCGCTAACCTCAGCATTCAACGGCTCATCAGCATTAATAGGGGTGCTTCTAGGAATGATTTTCTTTAAAGAGAGAGTTAAGCCAAGGCAGTGGATAGGGATTATAGTTGTTGTGCTGGGCCTTATAGCCTTGGCCGTAGGTTAAGCCAGGGACTCTGAACTTAAATTCCTGAGCACCCATTAACCAAAATCTTTTTTAAGTAGTTCTTATCACCACGCTAAACATGGTATTAAAGAATGTATCGCTGGAAAATATGCTCAAGCGCATTAAATTTCAAGAGGCCATAGCATACGACTACATAGTCCCAGCTACATACCCTGGATGCCCAAAGCTTACAGAATGGCTGCCTCCCCCTAATTATGAAATCCTGCCAGAAGAAAAAGACCTCCTAAAGAACTCTGATATTTGGAAACAGTTCCTGAAAGATAAGTATAGGACTACACTAGATGGAATAATTGGAATCCTAAACAAAAAGGGCGTTTTCGGCATAAAGGATCACACTCCTGGCCTAATGTGCCTTGCGCTAGAAAACGCGCTCTGTCACGGCAACCAGAACAACCCTGAGCTGCCAGTCACATTAAAAGCCTTCAAGGGCAAGAAAGGCATGGTTGTAAGGATAAGGGATTCAGGCATAGGCTTCGATTACAAGAGCAAGATAAAATCCGTTAAGAATCTAGCTAATAAAGCGTATTACCTGGAGGACATGCATAAAAGAGTTGGAAAAAATGACAAGTACTTCAGCAGGCTGGGCACAGGCCTCTGGTTCTTTCAGCTGAACCCCGCAATAGTCTCATTCGAGAATAATGGCACAACAGTAAACATCATGTACAAATTCTCACTTTGGGCTAATATTTTCAGGAGATAAGACCGATAAAACCTGGCTCAGAAAAAAGGATAACACAGCCGTAGGCTAAGCCAAAAGACTTATATAGTTCTTGGATGTGTTAGGGCGTTATGCCAATAGACAAGCTGTTTAAGGATGATGCATGCCATGACCAGGCCAGGAAAAGGAAGGCAGTAGAGCTAAAGCTCACTCTTGACCACGACTCGAGGCTTGACGAGGACTTTGGAAACTCCTTTAAGGTAGAGAAGATGACCATCCTTAACTTCTTAAAAACAGAAGGCATCCCGGTTTCAACAAAGGCTGAGACCAAGAAGAACTTCGAGATTGGTGGAAAGCTGACAAGGGCAAGCCACTATTCCTTAAGCCTAAGGGACAGGAAGGAAGGCATCCACGTATGCTTTGAAGTGACTTATGCAAGAAAGAACAAGAAGATGGAAAAAGCTGTCAAGGGCATAGAAGACTACATTAATTTGAGAAGATATTCTTTTGAGAGCAGGTAATTCTTAATCCGCAGTAAAAAGCCTGGAATCATGCACATCAAACAGCCCAATCCTTGCACCGGCATCCAGCCACCCATGGGCATAGTTTAAAGCTGCAAAAGCATTGATAAAATCCCCATTTTCCTGAAAATGCTTGGCATCAGAGATGTAGCGCTCAATCATGTCTATGAAGTCTTTCCTTTCTTCTTCCATCTTTAGCCTATTATCAGAAGCCCGGGCTACCTCTAAAGCCTCTTCTGTTATCTTAAAATACTTCTCCAGCTTTTCCTTTGTTACTTCTTTCATATGGCTCATCAACTAACTAAAACTATATAAAGTTAATCTTTTTTTACACATAGTATGCACAAATACAATGGAACATACTTCCAAATAGACGGATTGGATGGTGTTGGCAAGGGCACAATAATCGTGGCCCTTACAGATTACGAGAAGTCAAAAGGCAAGAAGATATTCGACTTGGACGCTTATCAAAAACAGCACAACTCCTTTCCAGCACATAAGGGTCTCCTTGATGCAGACACAATATTCTGTTCAGAACCCACTTATTGCGGCGTTGGCTTAGCCATAAGGGATTTGCTAATAAACAGCCGCTCCCCTATTGCCTTCAGCGCAATATCAATAGCTGAGGCTTTTGCACTTGACAGGAGAATACTTCTGGAATCAGCAGTGATACCCGCACTAAAAGCCGGGAAGACCATTATCCAATCAAGGGGGGTAGCATCAAGCCTGGTCTACCAGCCAGTACAGGCAAAGCTTAAGGGCGAAGAGATAACAGAAAAGAACATCTTAAACATAGAAGGCAACAAGTTTGAATTAGAAAACGCTCCGAACTTCCTAGTTATCCCAACAATCAAGAACCCGGACGAGCTTTTGGACAGGCTGTCAAACAGAGAGAAAAAAGACGATTCTATATTTGACAACGTCAGGTACCAGATGGAATTCAAGCCAAGATACGAAAGCAAATGGCTGAGGGATATCTTTGAAACGGGGGGCACTGCTGTTAAGTATCTTGATGCAGGGATTTCTGTTGAATCTACTAGGGAACAGATAGTAGAGATTTGGGAAGGCTTCCTAAAGATATAAATACAAGAAATATATCCTTCTTCTCATGAACTTCAAAAAAATAAAGCTGGTCCTCGCACCATTAGCAGGAATAACAGACCTCCCATACAGGTTGCTATGCAAGAAGTACGGTGCAGACCTGGTCTTTACAGAAATGATCAGCTCAGAATCAATAGTCAGAAGCAGTATAGCACTAAACACACTTCTTGAAACAAAAAAAGAAGAAAAGCCTTTGGCAGTGCAATTGTTCGGTCCAGACCCTAAGACTTTAGCCAAAGCAGCCTCAATAGTAGAAAAAAAAGCTGACATTATAGACATTAACATGGGCTGCCCTGCATTAAAAGTCACAAAGCTTGGAGCAGGTGCTTCCCTGTTATCCCGGCCTCTAAAAATAAAGGCCATAGTAGAAGAAGTTGTTTCAGCAACAAAAAAGCCAGTAAGCGTAAAGATAAGAAGCGATAACGCAGTAAGAAACTCACAGATAATAGAACAGGCTGGAGCATCTTTCATAACAATACATGGCAGGAGATTTGGGCAAGGCTATTCAGGAAAAGCTGACTGGGACATTATAAGAAAAGTAAAAGAAAGTGTTTCAATACCAGTGATAGGCAACGGCGACATTACATCACCAGAAAAAGCAAAAGAGATGCTAGATATTGCAGATGCGGCAATGATTGGCAGGGCAGCAATCGGCAACCCTCAGATTTTCAGGCAATGCCAGGATTACTTAAAGAAAGGGTCTTACAAGGCAATTACAGACCAGGAAAAGCTTGACATCTTCTGGGAATATGAAAAGCTAGCAAAGAACCCGGACTTCACACAGCTCAGGCAGATGGCAATCTACTTCACTCACGGCATAAGGGGAGCCACAGCATTAAGAAGGGATATTAGCGTTGCAAAGGACATAAAGGAAATAATGAAGAAAATTAGTTAAGGCTTTAATTTCTGCAATTTTCACAAATGTTCAAAATGATTCCTATACGTTTCTGCAACCCCTTTATTCTTGATATGACCTAAATGTCCCATTAAGTCGTGGCCTATCCCAATCTTCTTTATAAGCATCAGAAACATTTAGTGCTATAGTATTATAAAAATAAGACAGGAGGCGAAAATGCATGGAAACATATCGGAAGGAAAAAAAGGAGGCTACATGTGTGCACAGGGCTGTTGTGCAGATAAAGACGCAGGTTATATGGGCCAGGTGAGTGACGAGGACTACCTTAAGGCAGAAAGGAATGGCTATGCTACAGAGGACTTAGTGAAATATGCGGAGGCTCTCCCTAAAGGCATAGAGGCTTATGTGAATTTTAATCCAGGATACGGGACTCAAGGCATGATGCAGAACCCTATGCAGGACAACATGGCTTATATGCTAGCAGCGATGTTTGTAGCCCAATATATGGACAGCAACAAAGGGGAATACACAAAGATGGTTGGAGAGACATTGCTTTCCGGACTAATTTCCCAGTACATGGGCGGGTTAGAATCAAGGCTCTCAAAGCCTGAAAAGAAGTTTTTGGGGAAGAGTTAATTTTCAGCAGCCGCATTAACTCTCTTGATTCAGCTTAAGCCTACATAAGGCAGAATCCTATCCTTGCCGGAAATTCCAGGCAATGCCGGGCTGCTTACATAAGTTAAGGCTAATAAAAAGCTTAATAAAGTTAGGAAACAAAGGTAATTTAATATGGTAAGCTTTGGCGAGTACAAGACTCCAATGGACCGCCCAATTGAGCAGATTGACATCTCTTCAAAAGACATAGGGATTTCCATGGGCATTGGAGACCCATGGGTCAACATAAAGACGGCAGTTACAGCAGGGGCATCCCATGTTGAACTTGGCTTCATGGGCATGGGAAAGGGATCAATAAATTCTCCTACAGGCGTAACCCCGGAAATAATAGGCAAGGACAAGAGGGAAGACATAAGGCAGTTCGCCAAGATTAACAGGGTGAAGCTTTCTACGCATGCTTCCGCAAATGTCATCGGGTTTACCGGCTTAAAGGACCGTGGCTTCAATGAGGAGGCAAGGGCTATGGCCCAGGCAGAGGTCAGGAGGGCAATCGACTTTGCAGCTGATGTGGCTGAAGGCGGTCCAGTGGTAATTCATACTGGCGAGTTTCCAAGGGCCATTATAGAAGCTCCCGGGGAGAAGTTTGGCACCATGGGCAAGGAAAGGCGAGAAGAGGAGGAAAAGAAGGCAATGGCTGGGTTGGTTGACAAGAGGACAGGAGAGATAATGGCCACTTTCACCCAAGACATAAAGGTCCCTGTGCCTGACCGCAATAAAGATGGCAGCTACAAGCTTGACAAGGAGGGCAGGATTATCTTTGGGGAAGAAGGCTACCAGCACTTTATGGGCAGGGCGAAGGAGACAGGCATTCCTGCTGAAAAGCTGTTTTACGAGGCAATACAGGAGAGGCAGCGCCTGCAGGCACAGTCAGAGGAACTGAGGATGCTTGAAGGCGTGGACCAGATGAAGAAGCAGCTGGAACTCTTTCAGGGTAGGCAGAAAGATCTTGAGGACCAGAAAAGGAAGAATCCTAGGATGGCTAAGTACTGGGCCATACGATATGCCGAAGAGATGCGCGCAGCTCCAATGCAGGGCACAAAAGAGTATAAGGAATTCCTTGAGAACCCATTCAAGTTTGTGGATAAGAGTGTTAAGGATTTTGAGGCTGAGCTTAAGCACAGGCATGAGTATGCAGAGTCCTATGGCAGGCAGAGGAGGGAGATAGAGCTCAAGATGCAGGATGTTACTACATTACGGGACTATGGTGTTGACAGGGCAACAGAGTCAATAGCAGAGATGGGAATGTATGCTTTTGATGTCGAGAAGAAGAAGAACCTAAAGAAGCCTTTGTTCATCGCGCCTGAAAACATATTTGCCGAGCAGTACGGCAGTCATCCACAGGAGTTGAAGAATCTGATAATTAAATCCCGGAAAAAGATGGCGGAAATGCTAAGAAACAGGAATCAAGGCATTTCAAAAGCCGAGGCAGAGAAGATTGCGGCTGACAGGATTAAGGCAACATTTGACGTGGGTCATGCAAACACCTGGAGAAAGTACTTCCAGGGCTCAGACAAGGACTTTAACAAGTGGCTTCTAAAGGAAACGGATGACCTTATTAAAAATAATATTATCGGCCATGTGCATCTTACTGACAACTTTGGCTATCACGATGAGCATCTTTCCCCTGGCCAGGGAAATGTGCCAATGAAGGAGTTTATAGAAAAGATAAAGAAAGCTGGGTTGCAGGATGAGATGATTGTTGAGCCTGGTGGCCAGGGTGAAGGCGAAAGCATTTACGGCTCTATGTTTGCAACATGGGCCAAGGCAGCTTCATCTCCAATCTACAGGGTTGGCCCTGTTTCAAAAAGCTGGACAGACATAGAAGGGAGCTATTTTGGAAGGACATTCACTCCCAACTATCTGGCTGGCACTTACCTAATCAATCCGCAGTCTGAGGACAACTGGTACTCAGGAGTGGGACTGGAATAATCAAGAGGTGAAAAAATGAAGTTTGACGTAAAAAAAGTGGAGAAAAAGAAACTGCCATCAGGATATCCTGAAGAGTCTTACAATACTGCAAGAAAGTTTGCTGAACTGGCTTACAAGGAGTTCGGGGACTTCATAAATGGCATAATATTGTTCGGCTCTGTTGTGAGGAAGGGCGCGAAACCGCAGGACATAGACATCCTGATAATATTAGACGACGTGAAGATGGTTTTTACAGAGGAGATTGTGCAGACCTACAGGATAGTGATGGAGAAGACAATCGCACAGGTGGACAGGGAAAGGCTTCATGTGCAATCGATGAAGTTCACAAATTTCTGGGAGTATGTCAGGGCAGGAGATCCTGTTGCGATGAATATACTGAGGTTTGGCGTGGCACTCGTGGACACTGGATTCTTTAGCCCTTTGCAGCTCCTGTTAGACCAGGGGAGGATAAGGCCAACAAAGGAGTCTGTCTATACCTACTTCGTTATGGCGCCTGCAAGCATCACAAGGGCAAAGCAGCACATGCTGCAGGCCACTGTTGACCTGTACTGGAGCGTGATAGATGCTGCACATGCCGCATTGATGAAATATGGCGAAGTGCCTCCTTCTCCGAATCATGTTGCAGAGATGATGGAGAGAACACTGATAAAGCACAGGAAGGTCTCAAAAAGCTCTGCAGCTACCATGAAAGAGATGTACAAGGTGTTCAAGGGCATAACAGGCAGGAGCACAAAAGAGGTCTCTGGAAAGCAGTATGATGCTTATAAGAAGAAGTGCGAGGCTTTTGTCAAGGACATCAAGAAATATATCGATAAAAAGCAGCGCTAGTAAAAGCGCTGTGCAAGCTTCATTTCTTTTATGTTTTTTCCATCTAGGTAATAGCTTGCTATTATGTAAACATCTTTTGGATCTTTTGTGTCCATTATCTGGTATAGCCTTCCTGACTTGAAATTTCTCTCTTCATCAAGGTTGAGCTCCATGAACCTTCCTCCCCAGATGTTGTCATCCAAAGTTGGAGTAAGAATCTTGTCTTGAGTCAGTGTCTGGGTTCCTTGAACTTTGATGTATTTCCTTCTTTCTGTTTCCCCCAGTGGGCCAGGATTGATTACAGTAACAATATTGCCATTCCTTGCTTCAATAGCCCTTACTTCCGGGCTTTCGTGGATGTGCCCTGAGATTATGAGCTTGGAGATTCCATCCAATGCATAATCTAAAAGACCACGGCTGCCGCTGTGCTCAGTCAGCAAGTTTCCTTCCTTATCTTGCATTGGCTTGCCTTCATTGTCTCTTTGCAGTACTCTGTCTCCAATGCCATAAACAGGATTGTGGAGCAATGCTATGTCTGGCTTTTCCTTCCTGAAATGCTCTCCAGCTTCAGATACAATCCTTCCAATGTTGTCATTGCTGTCCCTCTCTACCCTCTCCTCAAAGCCGGCGCTTATTTCAAGAGGGAAATTGTAGATAGTCATGGGTATTGCAAATTCCTGCGAAGAATAATCAACTGCTGCAGCTCCGCCATAGCCTGCTATCTTTAGCCCGTTAATCTCTTTTGATTTTAGGTGCAGGTCTATGTCTTCCAGCATTGTTGTTGAAAAGTCAGTATCATGGTTGCCTGGGATAGTGATGGCATCCAAGCCTTCTATATGGTATCTTACTTTTACATACTTGTCAAGCATGTTGTTGTAGGCAAGGTCTATTGCTAGAAGATACTGTTCAAGCTCTGCCTTAAGCAATTTTGGAGTGGCCCTTCTCTTGGAAAGGTCCCTTGCCACTATTGGAAGAGAACGTTCCATCTGGTAATATGAAAGCCCCAAGCCATAAAGCCAGTCCCTCCTCTGGACATCCCTGTAAAGGTAATTTGCTACTGCCCTCTTTTTTTTGTGGAAGTTTTCCAAGTCCTTGCCTTCGAGTGCTCCATTGCCCAAGTCTCCCAAAAGGATGAAGCAATCGTGTTCCCTGTGCCTGCCAAAAGAGGTGTAAGCCTTCAGGCTATCCCAATCCTCATGCATGTCCGTTCCAACTAATATTCTCATTTTATGCTGTTTAGGTATTGCATCCCTGCTGCTAGGCAGTCATTTATCTTTGGGTCTTCTTTTCCAGAAGCCTTAAGGTACTTCTCCCCCAGGTCGTAGACCAGGTCCTGCCTTATCTCTTCCATTATCTTGCTTAACTTCATGTTCTTATTCGCAGGATCTCTTTCTGTCTTTGCTCCCTCCAGCCTTTTTAGGTAGACAGCCTGGCTCATGTTCCCTATTACATTGCCAAAGCTCTCAAGGGAGACCGTGTTTTCGTTCAGTGAGAAGTAAAAGTCTGCCAGCTCGTATAATGTATCCTTTACAGTTTCACTTATTTTATCATCATTATAAGGTTTCTTTTCTCTGGAAAGTGCCTTAGAAATTATTTGGGGAGAAATAGTGTTTTCATCTTCCGGCAGCGTAGCTGTCTTGATTGCTTTTTTCAGTATATCCACTATACTTCCGTCTGCCATTGTTCAAAAATTAAAAAAAAGAAAAGGCTTATGCTTTTCCTATTTTTATGTACTTCTCGATCTCTTCCATGCCGTATGCAACAGCGCCCTGCATGTTAAGCTCTGGCTTCTTTTTAATGCCTACGTCATAAGCAAGAGCCTGCCTTGCTTGCTGCCAAGCCTTGCTCTGCATCTCATACTTCTCTGCAGGATCAGCTTCTTCTTTGGCTCTTTTTATTGTATCTTTTAACTGCTCCACATGGAAGTTACCAAGTATCCTGTCCTCGTAAAGCGGACCTAAGTCTTCTTTAACATAGCCGTCTATGCTGGCAATCCTTGGTTTCGTTTCATTTTCTGCCATTTTTTATCCTCCTCCCATTTTTTAGGAACGGGAAAACCACCTTTTGTTACTACTTGTGTGTGGTAGCAACTATATAAAGCTTTTGGGAGCTTTATTTTGTTTCTTTCCTTTGAATTATGCATGAACTATATAAATAAATCGGTGTTCTAAGACTGAGGAGTGGGACATTTCTGCAATGCAGCCTTCATAAGGCTTATAAGCGTTTTTAGGCACTTTTTCCCTTGTGATAGACTTCCATACTCACATAAGTGGGAACTTGGATTTAGATCTCCCTGAGAGGTGCAAGAATGATGGGAACTATTCTTTCTATAGCAGCCGCCTTTTTAGGTATTACACTCAGCTTATGGGCCTGCTTCCAAAGAACCTCACTCAGGAGTTCTTCAGCATTGGAAGGTTTGACTTGTTCAGGTCAAAGCAGGTAATGAAGCTTACAAGGCCTTTCTACGGCTTCTTCTTAAAAGAAGTGGATAGGATTGTAAAGCAGACCACTATTGACGTACTTGTCAAGAGCATGGATGCTAGTGGGATAAGCCAGTCTGTTGCCCTTGTTATAGAGCCTTATCTCAAGACTGAGGACATACTGGAGGTTTCCAAAGAAAACAACAGGGTATATGTTTTTGGTTCCGCAGACTTGACGCTTGACAATTTTGCTGACAGGGTAGAAGAAGTTATTGGCCTAGGCATAAAAGGCTTCAAGATCCATCCAGCGATGCAGCTCCTTAATGCGGGCGATAAAAAGATATATGATGTTTTGGAGATAGTTTCGACAAAGAATCTTCCTGTAATCTTTGACACGGGATACTTTCCTCTGAAGGAGAAGCTAAGCACGGACATAAGGGACATGGAATGGATAATACACAGCTTCAGGGAAACTCCGATTGTGCTCGGGCACATGGGGAAGGACCAGCATAAGGATGCATTGGACCTAGCAATGAAATATGATAATGTTTACTTGGAAACTTCTTTGCAGACCTCTGCCGTAATAAGGAATGCGGCAAATAGGTTAGGGGCTGATAGGATGCTCATGGGCTCGGACTTTCCCGCGCTAAAGCAAAGCCTGGCAGTCAGGATGGTAAGGGAGGCATTAAACGATAAAGAGTTCTATAAAGTGAGTCATGAGAATGCAGCGCGGCTTCTAAATATATAAAATATATAGTTTATATGGGAAAGACCTATTAAGGGCCCCCTCATCAAGATTGCTGTCCGAATTTCGGAGATTTTGAAAAACACAAAAAGGTGGTAAAATGAATAAAAGAGAATTTGTTATAATCTCTGCCTTGAGGCAGGACAGCAGGTGCAGCCTGACGAAGATGAGCCGGATGACTTCCATACCAATATCGACGCTGCACGACAAGCTGAAAGACTATAGGGGCAGTCTGATAAAGAAGAATACTACTATAGTGGACTTCAGCAAACTGGGATACAATACAAGGGCAAGTGTGATGTTCAGGGTGGACAAGGGGCAGAGGGAGCAGTTCATCAACTGCCTTAAGCAATGCTCGCATGTGAACACTCTTGTGAAGATAAACAACGGCTTTGACTTTCTGGTAGAGTTCATCTTCGAAAACATAAAGGACATGGAGGACTATATGGAGCTGCTGGACAGGAAGTTTACGATTGTTGGGAAGGAAACGTATTACCTTATCGAGGACATAAAGAGGGAGGCTTTCCTCTCAACCCCGAGAAACCCGCAATTAAAAGAAAGAAGTCAGCCTTGACTGCGTTTTGAGGAAGTTTATTATTTTGCTTTTTTTTGTATACTGGTCGATGTTGATGCTAAAGTTTTTCATTGCCAGAGACTTTGCATAGGCGAAAAGCTCACCACTGGAGGAAAACTCCTCTGGCTTAGATTCCATGGCCTTTTTTGCGGCTTCCTGGCACACCCACACTCCCAGGGGAGTATTGTACTCGGGCGTTATGAACCTTAGCGCTATTACAGATGCCTGCCTTTTGATGGAGGCGAGCTTCTCAAGTACAGAGTAGCGGCAGGCATAATACCCTCCTTCGGTGTTTGCTGCATAGCTCTTCCTCCCTTCGTAGAACTCGTGGTCAGTTGAAGTTTTTAGCTCTGTGTCCGGGTTCCATAAAGTCCCTGGAATGTAGCTTTCAAACAATTCAAAGGACCAGACATCAGGGAGAAGCATTATGATGTAGTTGTTTCCTAAGTATCCTCCAAAGTAGCACAGGTAGTTTGCTTTTGGTAAGTCCTTTACCCTGCTTATCAGAAGCTTCCCGACGGTATCGTGGGCTGCAGTGATGCTCCATCTTGTAGGCACAAGCTTCCTTGCCCTATTGACCCCGAAGTTACCTATTGACAGAAGCCTTGAGAGTTCATTATGCTGCACGCCCTTGTCATAGAGCATCTCTATTGCATCCACTGCCTTTAGGTCCGTGTCGTACACTGCTTTTTCCACTGCCTTGTTGACAGATGGATTAGAGGCTAATGTTAGCTTCCTCAACTGTGCAGCAGGCCCCATAGGCATTGTAATGTTATCAATCTTTAGATTGAACCTTGGCTTTTTCTCGAGTATGACATCTATGTCAACAGGCTTCTTTGCCATTGCTATCTCCTTTGCCATGTCCAAGTATCTGGAAGAGCCTTTTATCTCTGACTTGAACCTTGAGTTTACTAAACTGCCTCTGAGCCCTGCCACCTGCCTTATTGAGAAATTTCCAGATGCCCAGAATGAAGGCGAGTCATGAAGCCATGCTTCCTCGCTCCTTTCAGGCGGGGACAGTATCCCTACATTGACTCTGGGGTAGCCATACCTCCCGACAAATACAGAGGGGGAGGTGCCTGAGAAGTCTTTAGCCTTTAGTTCAATCGTCTTGAACATGGATTCGGCTTTCCTGTACAATGGGCAGAACTTCTTCCCGCAGGAATGCTTGCTTGATGTGTTGCCCTTGCATCTTATGCAGTCCATAGCTTTTTTATTATACAATAGAATTAAAAGTGTTTCTGTTTAGAAGCCAGATTTGCATATATTGTAACTAGGGATTGCAAGGCTTTCTTCTCAAACAGAATAAGCAGAACAGACTTCTAACTAAAACTCTAATCCGGTAAGCTCATACATAATTGCCTGCGGCTCATAAACTAAGCAATATTTGATGTTAGCCTCAAGAGCGCTCATGCCCATCACTTTTTCCACATGGCCTTTTTTAACGTGATACAACTCATGCTTTACATCGCCTTCATCTGCGCCTATCCTGTCTATGGTCACTTTATACTTGCTTCCATCCTTTGTGGTGTAATTCTTCCAGTTAGGGGAGTAATCCACTTCTATATCCTTGTTCTCAAGGCCTAATTTTTTCTTCTCTGTTTCAACTATTTCTATAAGGTGCTCTTCTGATTTTATGGGGTCATTGATAATGTTAGAACAGAAAGAAAGCCCCAACCATGTGCCTGCCCAAATAACAGGGACAGCTACTCCAACAATTAGTGCTTTTTTCAGTTTTCCCATCTTGAGGTGGATTATTTCCTTAAACTATATAAATCCTTCTAAGGACAAGGCTATGAAATAGTATATTGCAAAAGAAAGAGTATGAAACCCTGGCAAGAAACCCTGTGAGGGGTTCCTTGCTGGGGAAAAAGAGGTGATAATATACAGTAGACCTAGGAACTATATAAAGCTTTTGCTACCTTTAAGTGACAAAAAGGCTTATATACTAATTTGAACAATATAAGACATACAAGGAGTCTCAAATGCCGAAGAATAAAATCCCTGGAAAGGAATACCTTCTAGCTGCAGCTGCAGCATTTGCCTTTTCCGCAGCGAATGCAAGCGCACAGGATGAAAAGAAGGAATCAATCGAGGCTGTTGAGCAGGATAAGGAATTGAATGAGTTTATGGGCTGGGATGATCAACCTATTAAGATAAGCGAAAAGAAGGACGATGATTTAAATGTTTGGGATGAGGTGGTGGAGGAGATAAAGTCAAAGCCGGCTGCTGAGGAAGAGAGAAACAAGCTGGCAAAAAAAGGCAAGAATAAATTTATGCTAATGAAGACAAAGGAATCTTTGGGGATTAAGGATGGTCTTGATGTTAAGCTTGAGGGCTACGGCACAAATGGCTACGGTGGCATAAGCCTGGACACAGGACATTACTCGAAAAACCTGATTATTGGTGCTAATTTTGAAGTTGGATCAACCCATAACAACCTGGCCTTGCTGAAGGCGTCAAACCTTAAGGCAGGATACATGAACCATAAAGGCTTCATAGGGCTGCAGGGGGGAATGATATCACCTAATGAGCAACTCGTACAGACAAAATTTGCAAAGCTTCAGGCAGGAACCACTCCTGGAAAAAGAGACTCTAACTTTCTTGCATCATTCATATTCATGAACTCACCAAAGCTTGCAATAGACAGCATAAACAGAATGACTGAGAGGCACCCTTATAATTTGGTTGGGCTAAGCTTAAGATACCTTCTTGGCAAGGAAAAAGTGATTGATGATAACTGGAAATTCATAATTAACATGGACTCGGTGGTAACAGGATTCCTTAACGTGGCTCAGGGAGATTATCTGAACTGGGTGTTGGAAAACTCAACGTTCAACGCTACTTTGGGTGACCCTTCTGGATACACGTTATCGCATTGGTTCACCAAGATGGAATGGATATTTCAGCATGAGTCTGGAGTAGGCATAGGGCTCTATAATGATGTTGACATTGCAGCACTGCTGGAGCATAACCACGGGCTGATGGCAAGAGTCAGGACGGATAAGCTAAATCTGGATTTTATTCTTGGTGCAAGGCTAAGCCACAGCATGTACATAGATGACGTAGGCCATGACTATAAGACGTTCTTCTACAAGCACAATGATGACCTGTTTGCCAGAGTAAACCTCAGCTGGCTTATCTCTAACAATGCTTATTTCAAGGCATATGCGGACATGAACTTCACTTCAGACTTTTACAGGGCGATAGGCATTTTCGGAGTGAAGGCAAATGATTTTAACATAGAGGCAAAAGTGTCCTATGACAATTATTTTGGCGGGCTTGTTGCCATGGTGGGGCTTTCATGGAACTTTGACAAGTCCAATAAGCTTATAGATCCAAAGGAGGAACGGTTTTACACAGAGGAGATTGAATCCATGAAGCCAACGTTTTCAAGAGTTACTAGCCCAGAGAAAAATCCTGAAAGGCTTCACGAGCATTATGGACCTACATTTGAGGATGCGCTTAAAAAGATCAACAGCCTTGAGGATGCGCTTGACTATATGTCCCATTTCCATGTGTCCTTAGATAATATGGTATATTCGTTCTATGATGTCTCTGCCGAAGAGATCCACCAGCTGGGCGAGGGACATTGTGAGATGCTTGGTGGCGTGATGTGGGTAGAGCTGCTTGAGCATCTCGGATATGATGATGTCAGCTATACGATAATTGTGGGTGCAGGAATAAACCACGTAATTGCCAGGGCTAAGGACGGGACAGTAGTAATAGCTGATTATGGCAACGTCTTTGTGACAGGAGAAAAGAATTTGGAAAGGGCAGTGATGAAGGTCTATCCTGAAGCATTCATTATTGATGGGAGGAGGACGCCTACTGCCGAGCATATTATGAATATTACTGAAAAGCCCATGTTCTTCAATATGGGGGATTACTTCAAATGACTGGAGAAGCAGAAGGGAAGCATGAACTCA
>JBDRFS010000034.1:0-3542 GCA_043818535.1 Candidatus Woesearchaeota archaeon | reverse complement strand
ATGCTGCCTGACTTCTCCAGTTCCGACAATGCCTTCCTGATTCTTGCTTTTTCTTGAGCGCCTTTCTTCATTTTGAAGTTACTACAAGATATCAATCTATTAACTCTTTTAAATATTCTGCCACAGCAAAATATATCTTTATATCAATGAGAAACCCATAAAAGGGGTATCGCCAACTGCTCACTGCTCAACCCCAATTTAAGGCTTTCTATCTCATGCTGTGCCCCAGCTCTGATTGTCGAGGGCTGATGCCACTCTGACAATCGAGGGGGCACTTCGTGCCTCTCTGCCACGACTTAACGTACTACCTTACCTATATTCTTTATGACTTGATATAGGGCTCATCTACTTCACCTACACCTCTATACCTATGCTATTTGCCTACTGCACTTCACCTGCTACTCCTCTGCCTACTCTACCTGTACTTACTACTCACCTACTTCTGCTACACTGCCTCTTGCTCTACCTTTAGTATCTCTGACGCCTCTTCCACTTTCCTTTACTTTTGCTAACGATGCTACTCCACTTACACTTGGACTATTTCTTCTACTTTGATTTGTTTACCTTACGTAACCTTTTGTTTTACTTTGACTTATTTTTCTTTGATTTGTTTATTTTATGTAACTCTTTTATTTACTTTGACTTATGTTTATTTCTATATATGGGATGGGGATAATAGAAGCGAAGAAACAGAAACAAATGGTTCCTATCCTTATACAAACCATTTATATGAATAATTTCTCGCTTGTAAATGAACAAAAGGGGTGTGGCCGGGTGGATAATCCAGCCTAGAATCAAGCAGATTTTGCTTTCTTTCTCTGTGCCTAAAACTCCAGGAAGAGTGGAAAAAGAGCTCGGCATTAAAAAATTAAAGCTCAGGCCTTTTCTTAACAAGTCACTCCTTCAATGCCTGAACCCGGAGGCAAGGAAAGGCAGATTCTACATTCTGACAAGCAAGGCAAGAATGCTGCTTAAAACCTCAGGCTCCAGGAAAGACAGTGATAAGAACTGGGGCCTGATCGGCTGGGTTATGGCAAGCGCAATGCAAAGGGCTGTCATCCTGAAATTTGTTGATTCAATTGAAAGAACATCTGAGGAAATCAGGATAAGGGCATCCCAGGCAAACCCGCACTTATCAAGAACGAGCACCAAGGGAATACTTAATGAGCTCGTTAAAGAGGATTTGGCTGAAAGCAGGATAATAAAAAGAAAAAGATATTACTGGATCAGCGGGAAAGGGATTAGAATCAAGCTGGTGATTGAAGCCTCGCCTTTTTTAGTTCTTCAGCCTTCTCAAGCAGATATCCAAGAAATTCCTTGTCTTTGACCAGATCAGTCATCAATTCATTATATTGTTCCTTTTTAGCATCCTGCTCAAGAACCTCCTCCTGCTTCTGCCTGTCAAGAATCAATCCGCATATTTTACAGCATACGTTCGTTGCCTCATTTACTGTACTGCATCTCAGGCATTTTTTAGGCTGCGTGGCTGATTTTGCCTTCTCTCTTTTAATCTCAACGCCATTCAGTTTCAGAATCGCCTCATCTGTTTCCCTTCCTGACATGTGGATATAGACAGCGGCCATTTTGCTTCCCTGGGTCCAGCCAAGATAGTGCTTCATGGATGCATCACTCATATTTGCTGCAAGCATGGTTGCGCGGGAATGCCTGAACAGATGAGAGTAAACCCTCTTGGTTACGCCTGCATCTCTTGCGGCTCTCTTGATTATTGCAACAAACCTTGTATAGCATAACGGCTTGTTATCATTGCTTATCCAGAGGTAGCTTTCCGGATTATCATTATAGGGATGCTGGTTTATCCATTGTTGCAGATAAGGGGCGGAATTAATAACTAATATTTTTCTCATTCCTGTTTTGCCCCTGACAGTAAGCCTCGCGCCATATTCTTCAAAAGAAACATGCTTGACTTGCAATGTCCCGACTTCGCCAATCCTGCAACCAGATGCGGCAAGTGTCGCAACCAGCGCCTTATCCCTTAATGTTTCGCACTTCTGAATCATTCTGGCCATCTCTTCCTCTGTCAACAACTCCTCGGGCATCTTTTTGTGATTATTGGGAATGTTGATTGAAAGCCATTTGACTCTTTCCGGATACACGCCTTTTTCTTCTATCCCTTCTGCAAACCTGTAAAATTTTCTCAGCATTATCTTGAATCCCTTCTTAGTTTCAGCGGAAAGGTTTGTCTGTTCAAGCTCTGCCACAACCATTCTTATGTCTTCCTTTGATGCCTCCTCAAGATTTTTCTTGAGCATCTGTGCATATTTCTTCAAATCGCAAAGATACCGCTCTATTTTCGCAAGGCCTATGCCCTCACTGATACAGTAATCCTTGAATTTCAGAATAAGATCCTTGTTCTGCTTGGAAATACCTGCCTCATCAATTCTCTTCAGCGTTCTTTCAAGCCTGCCCTTGTAATTGTGAATATCCATGCTGTCCTGAATAAATCATGGCTTATAAACCACGATTAAGGGCAGCAAACTTTTTCCAAACGCCCAAACCGAGCAGTTAGAAATTATTTGGTGCCCTTTTTTAAAATTTCCAAATTCATGCCTATAAATCACAGCTTATATATAAATCTTTCTTTAGAATCAGTTTTTTACCCTAACCCCATGCCCGCAGACAATCTCTATCAAGCCTAAATCCCTGAAAAGAAAAAGCAGCTCCCAGCATTCCTCTTTCTTTATTGAGAATCCTGTGCATAATTTGGTGAACACATCAGGAAACCTAACAATGTCATTCTTTGCCCTGCATTCCTTCAATCTTTGCAACGCTAATCCATACAAACCCTGAAATCCCATTCTAAGCTATGGATGGCCTGTATTTCCTGAATGAGGAAAGGTAGTAATCAAGAATTTCAATCCATTCCGGAAGCCGGGGGAGTTCTCTCTGTGGAAATTCCTTCAATTGCCTGTTCTCGTAGTGTTTCTCCATCTCCCCCAGCCCTGAATCTGTCAAGCCAGAAGCACCTTAAGCAAAGATCAATGGTTTCAACCCTGCCATTGGCAAACCTGGTGCTCATTGCCAGCCTGCTTTCATCCATCTCGTTGCAATATTTACAAGGCATGAATCAAAAAAACAAAGCAAAGTTAAATGCCTTGTACAAGCTTACGAGCCGTAGTCAATGCCCTCAGGCACGCTGTAGTAATTGCCCTTGTACTTTATCACATGGCAAAGCTTCATGCCCAGATCACGCAACACATTGTCTATGTCGCCCACTTTCTTCTCTATCCTCAACACTGCCTTCCCTGCCCTTGTCTCAAGATTTTCCTGCATTTTCCCTCCGTTACTTTATCTTCCCAGCAGCTGCAAAGCCTGAGCTTGCTCTTTCCCTTGCGCTCTGCAGGATTCTCTCAAAGTAAGCAACCGGCTTTATGATTGCCTGCTCAATTCCAGGCACTCTCATGATAACCCACTTGCCGTCTTTGGAAACGCTTATCTTAGGCTCGATTCTGTCCTGCCTTTCCCCGCTTGAATTTTGGCTCTCCATTTGTCCTCCTGTTTGTCGTATTTTAAAAATAGTAACA
>JBDRFS010000033.1:0-51504 GCA_043818535.1 Candidatus Woesearchaeota archaeon | reverse complement strand
GTTTATCATTTTTATGACGATATTAATAAAAACAAGATAGAATATAAAATTCTAGCAGTAGATACAAAACTAGCTAGAATACAATTCTCAAAACTTATTTCTTATAAAAATATAAAAATTAAATTTTTACCTAAATCTATACGAAACCTAATGTCCATTCTTGTTTATTCAGGCAAAGTAGCTATTATTCCAATAACTCCAACAATTGAAACAAAGCCTATTATAATTCTAATAAAAAGCAAAGAAACTTCTGAATCTTATCTAGAATATTTTAAATGGCTTTGGAATATTGTTTAATTTTAACGCCTCTAAAATTTGTTTATAGCTGATAGCTTTATTCATTTCTTTTAGAACTTTTTTAGCAGCCTGTCCTGCTTCTTCTGTTCCAAAGGAAAGCCTTAACGGCCCAAGGTTACAAAAGCTGCTGGCTTCCAAAGAACCGGAAAGCAAATGCTTTATATAGGTGGTTGGAAACCCAAAAACACTTCCACACAGTCAACACAAAACAACACAGGCTTCTAACTAAACCATCTCTTCAGAATAACATACCAAAAAACTAAGAATTAATCAACAAGGATATTCCACCAAAAAACCAGGCTTCCAACTTCACCCGGTCAGCTCATCCAAGCTCACGCATTCCCCATTCCAGCAAGCCTCCGGGCAAACATAGAAAACATAATCAATCTTGTCGTGATTGCAATAAAACTCTATCAATTGGATCGGGATAGTAGTGCTAGTCTGCCCCGGGCAGAAGTCTATCACAGTATAAGGCATGCACCAGTCAGGAAAAAGCCTTATGCACATGGCACAAGCGGTTGGATCATGATTGCAGAGGTCAAAGCATTGAATCATCGCTTCCCTGCAGGTAGAATCGTATAAAGGGCTGAAGTCAGTTACTGCGCCTCGGTCGAAATAGAACTTGCCCCTATCGCTATCCTTGCACATTGGGCCACGTATTTCTGAAATGTCAGCCTCCAACTCTTTCATCTCTTCAGCTCCCGGTGTAGAGCCTAACTCAACCTCAGCTTCCATTTTTGGAGGTGCGGGTATTTCCCTGCCCTCAAGGTCAGTCTCTGAAGGGATTACACCCTCTTGAAGTCCAGTAGGAGTCTTTACTTTCTCTGCCTTGGGATCCTTGCCTATTAATTTGGCAAAGAGGTCTGAGAATATGCTTTTCCCTGTTAGCGAAATCATCCCGCCATCTGAAAGCTGTATCAGTATGCCTGCAGTGACAAGAAAGACCAATAATAGCGTTACAATGGTTATTGTTACACGTTTCTCCATGATACTTATTAATAGTGTTCTGCCATATATATAATTTCCGCATTTTTTCTAGGATAATTGTGGTGCTGATAAAGCATAAAAATCAGCAGCCTGCATTTTTGGCTCTGCAAGCGTGGAAGTTTTTGCTAATATTGCTACCAAGACGATGCTTGGCAGGCACCTATTTTTTAAGAAGCAGCCAGTAATTTACTGTCTTAAATCTCCATAAGTATTATAAATGAACTAAAGATAACACGAGTTAAGATGGTTCAGGCTGTAATACTGGCTGCAGGGGAGTCTACAAGGACACATCCTTTAACCCTCACAAAGCACAAGGGATTGCTTAAAGTGGGCAACAGGTTCATACTAGAGCATCTCCTGGAAGCCCTTTTTGAGTGCGGTGTTGAAGAGACAATACTTGTAGTTGGCTACAAGAAAGAGCTTATTACAGCCAAGTTTGGTAATGAGTTCAAAGGCATGAAGATTACCTATGTTGTGCAGGATGAGGCCAAAGGCACTATGCACGCATTGTCTCTTGCAAAGGGTCTCCTGAAAGACAGGTTTATTGTGCATTATGGAGATGACATTATTACAGCCACTGACTTGAAGAAGGTCCTTGAGCATGATTATGCAATGCTCCTTATGGAGACAGATGCTCCTGAAAGGTTCGGCATTGCTACCTTAGATGAAGAAGGATACCTCACAGACATAGTGGAGAAGCCAAAGGAGCACATTGGCAATCTAGCCTCTATAGGCGGATTCATGTTCGACAAGAGGATATTTGATTATCCGATGACTAAGGCAGAAGGCCAGAAAGAGTATTACATTCCTGATGTATTGAGGATGTTATGCAAGGACATAAAGGTGAAAGGCATAATAATGGAAAGCTACTGGCTCCCGACAGGCTACCCCTGGGACTTGCTGAATGCAAATGAAGTGGTCACTGATGAACTATCTTACAGCAAGATTGAAGGGGAAGTGGAGGAAGGGGCAACAATCAAGGGGAATGTCCACATAGGCGCAGGCACCATAGTAAAGGCCGGCACTTACATTGAAGGCAACTGCATCATTGGCAGGAACTGCACTATTGGCCCAAGCGCTTACATCAGGCCAGGGTCTTCCATCGGCGACAACTGCACAGTTGGAAATTTTGTCACTGTAAAGAATTCAATATTAATGGACAACACAAAAGTCGGCCATCTGTCTTACATTGCGGATTCTATTTTAGGCGAAGGCGTCAACATAGGTGCTGGAACCATTACTGCAAACCTCAAGCATGATAATTCTCATGTGAAGGCGATGAGCAAGGATGGCATCAAGTCCACTGGAAGGAGGAAGTTTGGGGCGGTAATTGCAGACAATGCAAAGACGGGAATAAAGACAGCCTTCTATCCCGGAAGGATGATTTGGCCTGGCAAGAGCACGCTTCCTATGACTGTTGTCAGGGAAGATGTTAAAGGTTAGCAGCCGGGTTGTGGGTTCTGTTTGGTGTTCTTAAGAAATACTTGGGCGAAAACACACTCAGACGGGTAAAAAGCTTTATATAGCTCTTATCAGCTTCTTAGCCGTTATGGAATCAGAAGATGAATTGGATTATTGCTATAACTTAGTAAGGCAGAACTATGCTGTAGATTTTGAAAAGCCTGAGCTTTGCGATGCTGCCAAATGTGAAGAAGAGTTACAAACTCCTGTAGAGATTATTGAAGCTCTTAATATAAATCCTATAATGGCATATAATGCTCATAGAAACAGAATATATGTTTATCCTCACGCTACTCCAAAAGATAGTGGTTTGAGATGTTGTAGTTTCCTTCACGAATTAGGCCACGCCCTTACAAAGCACCTAAATCCGAATATTTTCCCTAAAGTAGTAGATCTCAAAGGGCTGCAAGAAAAAGAATTTAAAGAGAGAATTTATAAGATGGAAGAAAAAGAACTAGAAGAGGCTCTTCAAAAGCTTTGCATACAGAACATATTCAAAGAAGGCATTGCAAATCACATAGCCTTAGAAGTCTGCACCAAGTCAGACAGGGAAGACATCCAAAAAGCAGGAAAGAAAAAGGAAGATTTCTATAAAGAAAGCTTATCAGAATTAGTACATGGTGGGAATGAAGTTCCCTTTGATATCTTGAGAAACAATATATGTGAAGCTTTTTATTTATATCCAACATGGTCAGTGATGGGGCAAAGCCCTTATATCTTAGGCTATAATTACACCAGCATGATAAAGGATATGGATGTTGTCAAAGTAATAAAGAATCCTCCAACCACCATAGAGCAAATTCTTCTGCCAGAAATACATTACAGCAAGCACATCTAAGAAAAAGCCTCTTCCAGCTTCTTGATCTTTTCCTTGGCCTTCAAAAGCTTCCCATTGGCTTCCTCAACCAATAGCCGAATATACTCTTCACTAACCATTCCTTTCTCAAGAACTGTCTCTATCCGCTCAGTTCCCTTGACCTCAACCATTATCCCCTTAACAGAAGTTATCCCGGACTTCTTAAGCCCAAGAGAATTAGCTATTGAAAGGAGCTTTTCAGCAGCATCAAGGGTTTTACACCTTACATGAAGTATAATAGGCTCCTGCATGAACCAGGCCCTTCCTTCCAATGCCTCAATTATATCTTCAGCCTTAACAGGAGCATGTGACTTAAAGAGCCATTTGCTTTCCCCTTTCCTCTGAGAGTTAAGCAAAACTATCCTTCCCGAACAAGAGCTTGTTGTCTCGTATTCCGGATGAGAATTTATCTTTTCAAGAAGTGTTTTGATATCCTCATCAATATAGCCCTGGGGAGAATTGTCTTTTTTCATCAGGCCGGAACTACCTTAAATATGCCATAAAGGTTGCCAGCCTTGTAGTAGCCTGCTTCCATCGTAATGCTAAGGTTGGCCCTCTCAACTGTTTCGCCAGTTCTCATTGTTATCTCCTTGACTCCCTTGCTCAAGGGGAAGCTTATGTAAGCCCTTTCCTTCTTGGAATTCGAGTCAAGGTTTATCTGGTCAAGCAGGAATATAACTCCCTCAATATTTTTATTTGAATTCTGCTCAACAAGATACTCGTTTTCTGCGAGTTTTAATTTCTCAATCTTCACTTTCAATGTCTGGTCTTTCATGAAATCCGTGGCCGACACATACGTGACCTTTATTCCCTGTACAATCTCATGCTTTGAAGTCTCCTGGACATTGCTCCTGTAGCCATCAACATTAAAGTAAAGCCCATTGCTCCTTGAAGCAGCTGTAAACTCAATTGTCTTGCCGTCAAACTCCACTATGTCGCCTTTCTTTACATTATAGATGCCTTCTTCTTCCACCTCTTCAGGCTCTTCTTCCAAGGCTTCCTCTGCCTCTTCAGATTCAGCTGCCTCTTCAACCTCTTCAATAGCCTCCTCTGCCTCTTCTACCTCTTCAATAACTTCCTCTGCTTCATCAGCTACCTCTTCAACAGGGGCAGTTGGCTGTTCAGCTTCCGAAGTAGGGGCTGTCTCAATTGTTGTGCATCCTGACAAGAACAGCACTACAATTACAAGCAAAACGGCGATTGCATTCCTCATTCTGGTTATTAGTGGGAAATTTGTAATATAAATACTTATCGGATTTTAATGCTGCCATCAGCAGCCAGAGTTCTCTCCCGATTGCAAAGCCTTCTTAACATACAAAAGCAGCATGGCGGGCCGCCAATAAATTTACCGAAAAGTATAAAAGTAAACAATGAGATAAGGTAATCTTATGGCAAGCGCGGAATCAGTGCTGAAAACACTTCACCCTTTAGAACGGAAGATTCTTCCATTCCTTAGAGAAGGCGCAACATTAAAGGAGCTGGTAAAGCTTTCAGGCATGAAGGAAGTTGAGGCTATGAGGGCATTGCAGTGGCTGGAGAACAAGGAAGTGCTTAACATAACCCAGAGCACTGTAGAGGCGATAGCCTTAGACAAGAATGGTGAAAAATACATCAATGAGGGATTGCCGGAGATAAGGTTCCTAAAGCAGGTAGGGAAAGACACCCCAATTTCAAAGATAGACATATCAAAGGAAGAGCTCAACATAAGCATTGGAATACTGAGAAAAAGGATTGCGATAACAATAAAGAAAGGCAAGGAATTAATGTTCTCAATAACAGGCCAGGGGAAAAAGATGCTGGAAAAGGGCACATTGGAAGAGCAGCTGCTGAAAAGCCTGCCATTAAAGGTGGAAAGCCTTTCCCCAGAGCAGGTCTTTGCCTACAGGGAGCTGAAGCTAAGGAAAGGGATAATAAAGACAGACATTGTGAAGACAAGGAGCATAGGGCTTACAGAGCTTGGCAAAAAGCTCTGCTTAATGAAGTTTGATGCAAAAGATATCATAGACACGCTCACTCAAGGAATACTAAAGGAGAAGTCCTGGAAGGGCAAAAGCTTCAGGGCTTATGACATAAGGATAAATGTCCCAAAGGTCTTCGGAGGAAGGAAGCAGCATTACCGCAATTTCCTGGAAGAAGTAAGGGTGAAATTGCTGGCAATGGGCTTTACAGAGATGCGGGGGCCAATAGTGGAGACTGACTTCTGGGACATGGACGCATTGTTCATGCCGCAGTTCCATTCTGCAAGGGACATCCATGACGCCTATTATGTAAAGGACCCAAAGTACGGCAAAGTTGATGCAAAGCTCATCCAGAAAGTCAAGGCAGCCCATGAGAACGGCTTCAACACCGGAAGCAAGGGCTGGCAGTACAAGTTTGATGAAAAACGGACATTAAGGAACCTGTTAAGGACACAGACAACTGCGTGCTCTGCGAGGATGCTGGCTTCAAAGGGATTAAAGGTTCCTGGAAAGTACTTCGCCATAGCACGCTGCTTCCGCTATGACGTTGTTGACGCCACCCATAACTGCGACTTTTTCCAGACAGAAGGCATTGTAGTTGAAGAAGGATTAAATTTTGGGCACTTGAAGGCTTTGCTAAAGATGTTTGCAGAAGAGTTTGCCCAGACCGACCAAATAAAAATCAAGCCTGCGTATTTCCCATTCACAGAGCCTTCAGCTGAGCTCTTTGCCAAGCACCCGGAGATGGGATGGATTGAATTGGCTGGCTCAGGAATATTCAGGCCGGAAATGACAAAGCCTTTAGGGGTGAATGTCCCTGTTGTGGCATGGGGCATCGGCATAGACAGGATTGCAATGTTCAAGTTAGGGATAAAAGACATAAGGCAATTGTTCAGCCATGACTTGGGGTTTTTAAGGGGAGTGAAATACGTATAAGATGCCAACAATAACTTTCGAGCTAAATGACCTCAATAAGCTTGTGGGGAAGAAGCTTACATTGAAAGAGCTTGAGGACTTGGTGGATTATGCAAAAGGAGAGGTAAAAGGAGGAGAGAAGGGTGAACTTGAAGTAAACTTTGATGATACTAACCTGCCTTACCTATGGAGTGTTGAAGGGTTTGCAAGGCTGCTAAAGGGCATTTTAGGAAAGGAAAAGGGCTTGGCTAAGCTGAATGTCAAGAAATCCCCTGAAAAGATAATAGTGGACAAGAGCGTTTCTGCTGTAAGGCCCTATGTTGCTGCGTTCACTGCACGCGGCAAGGAAGTAGACGATTACCTGATAAAGCAGCTCATACAGCTGCAGGAAAAGCTGTGCCAGAGCTATGGGAGGAAAAGGGAAAATGTTGCAATAGGCGTGTATTCCCACAAGAAGATTAAGTTTCCTGTTCACTACAAGGCTGTTGCGCCTGAAAGCATAAAGTTTGTGCCATTAGAGTTCAAGAGGGAGATGTCATTAGGCGAGATACTGGAGACGCATCCAAAAGGCATTGAGTTCTCCTGGATCCTTAAGGGGCAAAAGAAGTACCCCATATTAATTGACAGCAACAAGGAAGTTTTGTCATTCCCGCCGATTATCAATTCAAACTATTCTGGCAAGGTTGAGGCTGGAGACAAGGATTTGTTTTTCGAAGCGACGGGCAACGACTTAAGGGCAGTATTGCTGGCTGCCAACATATTTGCTTATACTTTTGCTGAACGAGGATTTCAGATATCTGAAGTGGAAACAGACTATGGCAGCAAGAAGGTCAAATGCCCCTTCAGCTTTAACGAGAAGATGAAGCTTAAGCTGAGTGATGTAAATGAAAGATTGGGAATAAAGCTCACAGATGCCCAGGTTAAGAAATTGCTTGAAAAGGCAAGGTTCGGCTATAAGAACGGCGTGGCTTTTATCCCTGATTACAGGCATGATATCATACATCCTGTGGACCTGATTGAAGAGATAGCCATAATGTACGGCTACAACAATATTCCCGAGCATCCTCTTGAGAGCTATACAGTTGGGGAGACATTCCCTATCACTGGCTTCATTAATAACACAAGGGATATTATCTCAGGATTAGGCTACCAGGAGATATTCAGCCCCATATTGTCCAATAAGGAACTTCTTTATGAAAAGATGAACATAAAGGACTTTGGCACTGTTGAGATTGAGCACTACATGACAGAGCATTATTCTGTTGTAAGGACATGGGTTCTTCCAATGCTTCTTGATGTTTTGTCTAAGAACAAGCATGTTGAGTATCCTCAGAGGCTGTTTGAGGCTGGCTGGATTACAAAGAAGAAGGACTTGAAGGATTACAAGAGGCTGGCTGTGGTTACTGCGCATAACAATGCTACTTTTACTGAAGTGAAGCAGGTACTGGATGTCCTTATGAGGTCATTTGGCGTTGATTACACTATTGAGGAAATTAATCACGATTCTTTTATTGAAGGGAGGGTTGGAAGGGTTTCTGTCAAGGGGAAAGAGGTTGCTTTTATTGGCGAGGTTAGCCCTGAGGTTTTGGAGAATTTTGGCTTGGAGGTTCCTGTGGCTGGGTTCGAGCTTAATTTGAGTGATTTGTTTGATGTTCTTTAGTTAGAAGCCGGGGTTGTTGGTTTTGTTTGTGTGGGAGTATTTGACACACTTTTCCGAGAATAAACCGTAATTCTGTATCATTTCGAAAAAAAGCACGAAAATTATCAGAAAGCTTTATATCCAACCTCCACCAACAATAACATGAAAAAACAAAAAGAGCAAGAAAAGGAATCCCACCATGGATTAGCAAGCAGCCTGATAGAGCTTTGGGACAATGAGTACGATGAGAGATGGAACGACTGTTAGTCAGGATAAATAGTTCTTATAGACTTCCCTAGACCCATACCCACAATAAAAACCAAAACAAAACGTGCTCCTAAAGCTTCTTAGGCAAAACCCTCAGCACTATGCCCTTCACAACACTAAAGGAAGACAAAAGCATACAGCTAAAAACAACCCTTTTCGCAGCAGCAAAGAAAAACTCCTGCGGGAAAAGCCTTATCAGCATTGAAGAAGAAGGCAGCATCCAAAAATCATTCTTAAACATTATCTGGTGAAACATTAAAAAGAAGTCATTAAAGGAAAAATACGCATAAGCAGCCAGCACAACAGATATCACAAAAGACAATATGCCTCCAATAAAGAAAGATGTGCCTGCACCAGAATAGTCCTTCCTGACAAAAAGATAGGCTGTAATAGAGATAGAAGATATTATGAGTATAACAAGAAGATAGGATGCAGTCCCAATAATGATCTTCACATCCTCCAGATGCTTGACCTCTGTCTCCGAATAATAAGACTGGTCCAGTTCCCCACCCTTTACCAGATAAAAAGAAAGATTATAGTAAACATCATCAGCCTCAGGCACAGACAAGTAAACACCATTCTCGTTAAACTGGCCATAAAAGAAATCATCATCCATAATGATTGCCATAGAGCTAAAAAGCAATACCATAACAGGCATCATGAGCACCAGAAGCACCTTAAGAATCTTCATAGTTAACCAAAAGGAAAAAGCTTATATAAGCCTTGCGCTGAATTAAAATGTGATGAAAAGGACAATAAACATCTGCCTCATGCTCATAGCCTTGATAGCAGTATCAGGAATAATCCTCTCATCCTACCAGACATACGCGCACTACAAGGTGAGCCACGAGAGCTTCTGCGACATAAACGAGCAGGTAAGCTGCGACATTGTCAACAGGAGTGAATACTCTAAGATGTTTGGAATACCAGTAGCTTTACTTGGAGTTATAGGATACATAGCATTCCTCATATTATCACTCTTGCTCCTGAAAGACATTGACTTCTCAAAGGTACATAGGAAGATCAGGACAAGGGACGTCTACTACTCAGTTTTCCTCCTAGTACTAGCAGCGTTCATGTTCTCTCTCTTCCTCACATACATAGAAGTCTATGTCCTGCATGCGATATGCCCGCTGTGCGTCACTTCCGCAATATTCATAGCCACAATACTTGTGCTTTCAATAGTCTCGCTTATTTCTTTCATTAAATCTGAAAGTTTCAATAAAAGAGCTTGAAATCCGTAAGGTTTAAAAAAACTGGCAGTAAGACAATAGCATGAAAAACAGGATTGTCGGATACATAATTATTGGAGTGGCTATACTTATAGCTTTTATTGTCTATTCCTTCAACAAGGCACTTACGGATATAGTAAATACCGCTTGCTCCCATGGGCCAGAATGCCCTATGTGGGGCACTATAAACTTTCACACAAATGTTAGCATCGGCATCACAGTCGTTGTAGCACTTATAGGAATCTATCTTGTCTTCTTTGGGAGGGACGAGAAGATAGTGATAAAGACAATAAGGAAGAAGGAAAAAAAGAAGGATTACTCAGCAATCGTCAGAAAACTTAAGGGAGATGAAAAAACAGTCATAAAGCAAGTAGTGAAAGCCGAAGGCACAATCTTCCAGTCAGATCTTGTGGACAAGACAGGGCTTACAAAAGTGAAGATGACAAGAATCCTGGATAAGCTGGAGGGGAAGGGCATTATAGAGAGGAGAAGGCGCGGAATGACCAACGTTGTTATATTAAAGCAGTGAAACTAGTTTCATACAACCCCTTATAAGGGGTTTCAATTCTCTTATCTGCTATGGCAAAAACAGTTTTAGATGTTGAGGGGATGCACTGCAGCAGCTGCGAGAAGATTATTGAAAGCAGCATCATTGAAGAAGAAGGTGTCAGAAGCTGCACTGCTGATTATGCATCCGGTAAATGCGTAGTCTCATTTGATCCGGAAAGAACCAGTTATGAAAGGCTCTGCAAAATAGTAAATGAGAAAGGATACTCTTGCACAGATGAAGAAGAAAAGCTGAAAAGGAAGAATAGGAATTATGCAATTGCAACTGCCATAGTTGTTGCGCTTGCAGGAGCCTATCTTATACTTAAGGGCGCTTACAGGCTTACCCTGCCAGAGCTTGGCGCTGAAACATCCCTTGTGATTATATTCCTTATTGGACTTCTTACAGGATTCCACTGCATTGCAATGTGCGGGGGATTTATTGTATCTTACTCTGCAAAAGGTTCCATGAAGAAAAAAGGTCTTAACCTCAAGTCACATGTGTCCTACGGCATAGGAAAGATAATCTCATATGCATCATTTGGAGCATTATTTGGCCTTATAGGCTCGTTAGTGGTGTTCACTCCTAAGCTAAGGGGCATTATTGCTATCCTTGCAGGGATTTTCCTTTTAGCTTTTGGCCTTAAGATGCTTGACATTTTTCCCTTGTTGAGAAAACTCCAGCCTCAAACACCTTCATTTATAAACCGTAAGCTAGGTCGTAACACGGCTCCTTTAGTTACTGGCCTGCTTAACGGCTTCATGATTGCATGCGGTCCTTTATTGGCAATATACATCTATGCAGCAGGGACTGGCAGCATTATTAAGGGGGCAATCGCCTTAGCAGTTTTTGCATTAGGCACGCTTCCAGTAATGCTTGGATTTGGGGTACTAACATCAGTGATAAGCTCCCAGCTTACAAACAAGATATTAAAAGCATCCGGGGTGCTTGTGATGATACTTGGCATTATTATGATTAACAGGGGCTTTGCACTTACCGGCTCAGGCTATGATTATAATACGCTCATAACTGGCTCTTTTGCAAAAGAGCTTTCTGATGACAGCTTTATTGCAATGAATCAGGGCTACCAGGAGATAAGGATGGATGTAGTAAGATACGGATGGGAACCCGACAAGTTTGTGTTAAAGAAAGGCGTTCCTGTGAGATGGGTCATTAACGGGAAAGAGATAAACGGCTGCAACAACGCAATACAGGTCCCAAAGCTAGGTTTAAATTTTGATATCAAGAAAGGCGAGCAGGTTATAGAATTCACTCCTGAAGAAGAAGGTGTCATCCCATGGAGCTGCTGGATGGGCATGATTCCAGGGGTTTTCATGGTCAAGGATGATGTGACTAACATAAATGAAATAAAAGAAGAACTAGGCAATGTTGAACAGCCAAAAGGCTCTTGCGGCGGAGGCTGCGGGGGCGGATGCGGCGGAGGGTGTGGGGGAGGATGTGGAGCAAGTTAATGCAATAAGTGAAATATTAAATAGTTAAAGAGAATAATAAATTTAGGAGGAAAAATGAATTTAGTAAAAAAATTGAAGCAAGGCGTACTTTTTGCCGGAGGACTCTGCCTTCTGCTAGGCTTAACAGCAGCTACGGGTGGACGGGCAAAGCCAACCTGCATAAAAGACATACCGAACGGAAAGGCGTATAGCTGTAAGACCTGCCACAATTCGGGCGGTTACAAAGCAGACAACCTCAACCTTTTTGGTGCAGATTTCAAGGCCAACGAAATGAAATGGGGTGGCGCTTTAGCAAAAAAGGATTCTGACGGAGATGGCAAAAGCAACGGCTGGGAGCTTGGAGACGAGAATGGGACATGGAAGAATGGAGATTCCAATCCCTATCAAGATAGAGATATATACAACCCAGGTGATAAAAACAGCCACCCTTAAAAAAGAGGAAGCTAACAGATGAAGAAAGTAAGCCTAAAGATAAATGGGATGCACTGCCAAAGCTGCGCCACGCTCATAGACAAAAAGCTAGCTAAGCATGAGGGCATATCATATTCAAATGTAAACCTTGCCACTGAAACAGCCACTGTTAAGTTTGATCCAAAAAAAGTTTCTGAGAATAAGATAATAGGAATTATAAAATCCTTGGGCTATGGGGCAGAGCATGAAGCAGCACACAGTCATTCTTATTTAGTTAAGAAAGATGAGATAAGAAGGATGAAGATATTGTTCCTAATAAGCGCAATATTCGCTGTCCCTGTTTTCATACTTGGGATGTTTTTTACAAAAACTCCTGTCCCGTATCAGCCCTACATAATGTGGGCACTTGCAACACCTGTCCAGTTCTTTGTAGGATTCCAGTTTTACAGAGGGGCATTTGCAGCATTGAGGAACTTTTCAGCAAACATGGACACCCTTATAGCTATGGGCACTTCATCCGCATACTTCTACAGCGTTTACGTTGTGCTTTTCTCTCCTTCCTCACACCAGTACTTTGAAGCTTCAGCAGTATTGATAACAGTAGTGATACTTGGAAGGCTGCTTGAAGCTGCGGCAAGGGGAAGGACTTCAGAGGCCATACAGAAGCTTATGACTCTGAGCCCGAAAACTGCTACTGTAATAAGAAATGGGAAGGAAATGAAAATAAATATTGACGATGTTAAAGTTGGGGACATAGTTCTTGTTAAGCCGGGAGAAAAAATTCCAGTGGACGGCATCTTAGTAGAGGGCAACACTTCAATAGACGAGAGCATGGTCACCGGTGAGAGCATTCCGGTTGAAAAGAAGAAGGGTGATAAAGTAATAGGCGCTACAATCAACAAGTACGGCAGCTTCAGCTTTAAGGCAACAAATGTGGGAGAAAATACAACCCTATCAAGGATAATAAAGCTCGTTGAGGAAGCACAAGGCTCAAAGGCTCCCATACAGAGGTTTGCAGACAAAGTTTCAGCATATTTCGTGCCAGCAGTTCTGGGCATATCTGTCCTTACTTTCTTGGTCTGGTATTTTGCTGCAGAGTTCTCTTTTGCATTGATTGCAGCGGTTGCAGTCTTGGTTATAGCGTGCCCTTGCGCATTGGGCTTGGCAACCCCCACAGCAATAATGGTAGGTACAGGGAAGGGAGCAAAAGCAGGCATCTTAATAAAAGGGGGGGAAGCGTTAGAGACTGCGCATAAGCTTAAGTATATCATATTTGACAAGACCGGGACAATAACAAAAGGGCAGCCTGAGGTTACAGATGTTGTTTCGCTAGGAAAGCTTAAGGAAAGCGAGATTCTTACAATTGCGGCAAGCATAGAAAAAGGCTCTGAGCATCCGCTTGCAGATGCAATCGTTAAAAAGGCAAGGGGAAGAGTTAAGCTTGCAAGAAATTTCAAAGCGGTCCCTGGCCATGGCGTTACAGCAAAGCTCGGGATGAGGAGCTACTATCTTGGCAATGCAAAGCTCATGAAAAGGAATAAAATAAGCATCGCGGCTGCTAAAGATAATATCATTAAATTAGAAAGAGAAGGGAAGACTGCTATGCTGCTCTCTGACACGAAAGGAGTCTTAGGAATCGTAGCTGTTGCTGATGCAATAAAGGAAGACTCTGCTGAAGCTGTAAGAAAACTGAAAGAGCTTGGCATAGAAGTCTATATGATCACAGGCGACAACAATGTTACAGCTGAAGCAATCGCAAACAAGGCGGGCATAAGTAATTTCTTTGCTGAAGTATTGCCTGAGGATAAAGCCAGTTATGTCAAAAAGCTTCAGAAAAAGGGCAAGGTGTGCATGGTTGGAGATGGGATAAATGACGCTCCTGCTTTGGCGCAAGCAGACATTGGCATAGCAATGGGCTCTGGAACCGATGTTGCAATGGAAACAGGAAGCATAGTCCTGATGAGAAACAGCCTTCTTGATGTTTCAAAGGCAATAAAGCTTAGCAGGCTTACAATGTCGAAGATAAGGCAGAATATGTTCTGGGCATTGTTCTACAACTCTCTTGGCATACCTATAGCTGCTGGATTATTGTACCCGTTCACAGGATGGCTTTTGAACCCTATGATTGCAGGAGCAGCTATGGCCCTCAGCTCAGTAAGCGTTGTTACAAATTCATTGCTGCTGAAGAGGAAAAAGCTTTAGTGTCATGAATTCTTCTTGGCAAATTCCGAATAGCAATTCACTGCTTTTGAGTAAAGCTTCAGCGTCTTCGAACTAAACTGATAAAGCACTTTCAAAACCCGTACATCAGCCATACGAACGCTGCCGAAGCGGCAACAGAAATAAGAGTAAAAGGCAGCCCTATCTTCACGAAATCCCAGAATGAGGTGTGATAGCCCTTCTTGTTAAGAAGCCCAACCCCTACAATGTTTGCAGAAGCCCCTATGGGCGTTATGTTGCCTCCAACGCTCGCGCCAATGAGAAGCCCGAAATAAAGCACATATGGCGACACAGCAGCCTGCTCAGCAACAATCTGCGTGACAGGAAGCATCGCAACGATGTAAGGCACATTGTCAACAAATGCAGAAAGGAACACTGAAATTATTACTATGAGGACGAAGGCGAAAAACACGCTGCTTCCAGTTATACTGTAGATAAGCAGTGCGAGGTCCTTTATTATTCCGGTCTGCGTAAGCGAGTCAACCACGATGAATATTGCTAGGATGAACAGCGCGGTTATCCAGTCCATGTCCTTAAGCGTGGCGTACACGCTCTGTTTTGCCTTCCTCAGCCTCCTTATAATCCATACCAGGCATATTGCTCCAAAAATAAGGCATACGGCGCCAGAAGAATAGCGGAAGCGGCCGCCATTAAAGAAGGAGGCAACTGCGAGTGCCACTATCATTGAAAGCAGCATAAGTGCAGGAAACAGGCTCTTTACCTTTGCTTCCTTGAAGTCGCCCACGTGATGGCTGTACTTTCTGAAGAAAAAGTAAAGCACGAACAGCGATGCAATCATGCCTATCTGCACTGCAAAGAACAGCCCCAGCTTGCCTTGGAAGAAGAAGAAGTCATTAAACGTAAGCTTTGCGTGAGAGGCAAGCAGCATGCTCGGAGGGTCCCCTATAAGCGTAGCAACGCCCTGCAAGTTTGAGGAGACAGCAGCGCCTATTATCATCGGTATTGGGGACACTTTTATCCTCTTTGCTATGGAGAAGATTATTGGAGCCACGATAAGCACGCAGGCCACGTTCTCCACAACTATTGAGAGTATGCCTGTAAACATGCACACAAGCAGCATGGCGCTCCATACCTTGCTTGACTTGTTTGTTACCCATATGGCAAGATAGTCAGGAACCTTGGATATAACTAAAGCCTCTGCTATGAACAGCATCCCTACATATATCCCTATCACATCCCAGTTTATGGAGCTGAATGCCGTCCTCAGCGTAACCGCCCCTATGAGGAGCATAGCAGCGACCCCCCCCCATATTATCCACGCCTTCAGCCTGTAGTACAGGACTATGAGGAGATAGACAAGGATAAAGACTGCCGCAGTGATGACCTTAAGGCTAAAAGCATCCATTTGGCACCTCTTCTGAACTAACCATAGAAATAAAAGGGGCAAAAAACATTATTAAACCTTTCTATATTTGGGTGGCTTTAATCTTGATTAAGCATGGCAGCTTGCGCTGTTGGATTTGTCGGCGTGGAAGTTTTTTTTAGTTTTAATATGGGCATAGCTTTGACTGCCTCATGTAAGAATCCAGCATTGCACCTAACTGAAGGCCTCAAGGCTTTCTTTTGAAATAAAAGCAGCATGGCAGGCTGCCAATAATTAATCAACGCTAAACTTTATAAAGTCTTATCCCCTAACAAAAAAGTAATTACGGAGAATAAAAAAATGAAAACTCTTTACATAGATGCGGAAAAAAAACCGGGCACAGAAGAAGATGCCCAGGACTTCGGCCCTGTGGACTTTGGGCTAAGGAACAAGGAAAGGCTCAACATAGGCATAGGCAAGCTTGCACCATATGCAGTGCAAGGGGCACACAGGCTAATCTTAAGCGGGAACTCCATGCAGTGGGATGACTTCTTCATATCAACGCTTAGCGGAGCTGCAGAGGCGCTCTATGCTTCAGGATTTGACTGCCTCTCAATAGGCGGCAGGGCTAGCAGCCCGCAAGTCCTTAAGATATGGGACGGGAAACTGGAATTCCACAGCCTGGAAGATGTTGAGAAGATATTTGAAGGCTACAGCGGCAAAAAGGGCTTAGTAGCTCTTGAGCAGCATGTTTATGACAAGTTCAGGCCGGAGGGCAACTTCAGGATACTTGCAGTCGGCCCGGCATCATTCAGCACAAGCTTCGGGGTCATAGGCTCAACTGTTATCAGGAACGGCAAGTTTGTTGAGGGAGTAATCTCCTTTGCAGGAAGGGGAGGCTTTGGGTCGCTGATGGCGCAGAAACACAACATAGCAGCAATTCTCATTGGAGGCACAAGGGGCGATGTCTGGAAAAACTCTGCTGATAAGGTGAATGAGGTAATAGCAAAAGTCGCAGGCAAGCCGGCTGTGCAGGCAATATCTTCAGCCACAGGCAAGTACAGGTATGACGATGCACTGAAAAGCGGCGGCACTTTTGGGGTCAACCTCACTTCCCTAAAGACATGGACCTTAAGCTTCAACTGGCAGTCAATATACTTCACAGAAGATGAAAGAAAGCAGATATATGACACGATGGTTGCTGGCCACTACCTGCAGCAGTTCAATGATGAGATAATAAAGCCAAAAAAATTCATGAACTGCGGGGAGAAGTGTGTCGCTGTGTGCAAGAAAGTATACAACGCCCACAAGAAGGACTATGAGCCGTATGAGGCGGCAGGCTGCAACTGCGGGGTATTTGACCAGAGGGCAGCCGAGATCCTGTTATCTGAAATTGACAGCCTTGGCTTTGATGCGATAGAGGCAGGAACCATAATAAGCCTGGTGATGGAACTGCTTTCCAGCGGCACAAAAAAGCCTGAAGAATACGGCCTAAGCTCTGCCCCTAAGTGGGACTTCAGGAACTTTGACTTGGTGAATGACTCAATGCATAATGCAAAGCTTGGCATTGAGATAGCCAACATGATGCTGCGCGATGATAGGTTCTCAAAAGGCATAAGGGCCGCTGCAAAAAGCCTTGATGCAACCAACAGGGCATTGTACACGCCTCATGGCAAAGGGGGCATATCCCCAAACCAGTACTGGCTGCCTGCGTTCTTCCTGCCACTGCCTATCCAGGGCAAGTTCCTCAGCGACTACCACACCGAGTTCAAGGAGCCTTTTGAGCTTGGAAAGAGCTGCGCTGACAGGACAATAAAGGAGCTGTACTGTGACAACACTGGATTCTGCAGGTTCCACAGGGGATGGTCTGAGAAGGCAATGGAAGCCCTGGTGAAGGAGCTTACAGGAATAAGCATTGACTATTATGCCCACCATAAGGAATTAGCTTCAAGGATATGGGAAGCAAGCAAGGCAAATGGCACATTCTGGGAGAGCGAAAGGGTTGTGGACGTGGTAAGCACTTACCTTGAAAAGCTTTATGCTGCAGACAGCAGCGACAAGGCACTGGAGAAATGGGTGGGGCTTTTCAGGGCTGACAAGTGGAATGCTGCAAAGCAGTACTGGGAAGAGGCGAGGAAGGGCTTTGACTCCATGTTCGCTTAAATAGTTCAGGCCGGCGAGCCAGCAGTTTTGGAAGGGCACCAGGTTTAAGGCAATAGCATCTCAAAAGGAAGCAGGGATGAAGGCCGGTAAGGAAGCTGCAGTATATTACTCGAAAAAAACGTTTTATTTGAAAGCCAAAACCTAACGTAAGATTTATATAGTATTTATCCAGTATATAAAAATATGTTTGATAATCCTTTTGCACCACAAAGAGGAAGAAAAAATACAAATCCTTTTGGAGGAGGTTTTGGATTAGGACCAAAATCAAATAGTAAACCAAAGAGAGAATCTGTTGCCAAATCTCAAAAAAATGAGGTTCTTGCAAGACAAAAGAATAAATGTGCTATGTGTAAAAAACCATTAGACATGCGAGCAACTCATTTTGACCACATTAGAGAAGTTTATAAAAGTGGAAAAAGCACAGTTTCAAACTTGCAGGCCCTTTGTGCAAATTGTCATAATATTAAAACCCATAAAGATAAATTAAAACAAACTGAAAAGAAGAAAGCACAGTCAAGGAAAAAAGATGATTCTCCTTTTGGTGGAAGCCTATTTGGTGCACTTCCAAAAAGAAGAAAATCTAACGGTCCTTTTGGTTTAGGTATTTAACGGTCAGGGCTTTTAATTCTTAAATTTTATTGTGCTTTGCACTAGATTAACGGGTTTCTCACCATACTGTCAGTCGCTTCACCCTAGTTACCGCCCGACTCAAGGGATCCCTCGCTCCAGAGGGCTCACAACTTCTCAAAATGCGGCTGCTAAAACAAAGAAAATATTCCCACAGAAGCCAATGTAACAATAACGCCGGCAACCATGACCGCAACTGCTATTGCAATCATTGAATTAACTCTTCTCATCTTCAACAACCAAGCCACCAAGCATCCAGTATAAGCCCCTGTACCAGGCATAGGTATGGCTACAAAGAGAAACAGTATCAAATACTCCCACAAGTGCAGCATCTTTTCAAGCTTCCTCTGCACCCTCTTCAGGTAGATGTCAAAAAGCTTCTTGTAAAGGCTGAACTTTATGAAGTGGTGGTGTAAATAGTCCAAAAAAAAGAATACTGGAAAAATTATAAGGATATTAGGTATAACACAAATAAAATACGCCCAAAAAGGGTTCATGCCCTGGCTGATTGCATAAGGTATCCCCCCTCTCAATTCAGAAACAGGCAAGAGGCTTAATATTATCGCGTAAATAGCATTATTCATTTAGACTTCCCTGGAATGCTATCAGGTCCTCAGTTGTAAGGATTACTTTCTTCTTTTTCTTCTTTTTAACTTCCAGCGGCTTATTTTCCTCTTCAATTATCTCATCATCAACCTTGCCCTTAATCTTCTCCTCAACTTCCTTGACCCTCTCCTTAATCTTCTCAGCTTCCTTCTCTTTCTTTATCTTTACCCTCTCCTCCGTCTTCCTCCTCTTCTCATTCTGCTGCTCCTTGAGCAAGGTAAGCTTCCCCTTCACTGCCCTATTAACTTCTGAAAAGTCCTGCTTGTACTTTATGAAATTGTCAAAAGCTCCCTCCTGCACTTTTTTGAGCTTATTAAGGTCTTTAGAAAGCTTGGAGAAGTCCTGGTTGCCCTGCTTGTTCTCTTTTAAGGCCTCCATCAGCTGGTTATGGAAATCATCCGCCTTATTTTTTGTCTCATCTATCTTCTTTGAAAGTTGCCAGGATTCCTCAACAATTTCTGCAACATCTTTTAAGGAAGCATAGACTTTCTTCAGGCTGTTTATCTTCTTCATAACCTTTTTCTCTTTGTCAAAGCTGAAGGCTTCTGTTTCCAACTCAAGCTCGAGCTTATCCATCTGGATCTTTATATGCTCAGGATTTATCCTTCTCCCGCCTAAGATAAGCCTCTCATCCCTAACTTTGTTGATATCTTTTATCTTTACAACAAGTGCCTTGACATCAGCATTGAACTTATCCCTTTTGCCCTTAAGTTCCTGTATCTTCTTTGCAAGTTCTTCCTTTCTTGCCCTCACTGCCCTAATCTTCGCTATCATGGAAGCTATATCCTGCTTAAAGTCTTCCTTCTTCTTAAACCATTCCTCCTTGTTCTGGTTTAAGCTTTCCAAATCCCTCTTAAGTTCCGGCAGGTTCTTTTTCTCCAGTTCAACAGAATCTTCCTTGGCTGCTGCCTTATTTTCTTTAGGCGCGGGCTTCTTTTGCTCTTGAGCTCCGTCTTTCTCTCCTTCAGCCCTTCTGTTATCTCCAGAAGAATTCGTTTCCTCTATCTTTTCCTCATCTGTCATGTTTTAACCTTGTCTTATGCGTCTTTTATTTAAAATAAAAAAAATGCCTAGCCGAACAGTGCTCCAAGCCCTGCAGCAGCTTCCTCTCTCTTCTCCTCTTTTTTCTCCTGTTTAGCTTCCTTAGGAGCATCTGCTGCTGCAACTGGTGCTGCTGCAACTGGTGCTGTGGCTGCCTCTTTGATTGCTGCCTCGATGTCAACGCCGTCAAGAGCTGCCAATAAGGCCTTTACTCTTCCTTCATCAACTGCAACGCCAGCAGCTTCTAACACTTTCTTTACATTCTCCTCGTTAAGCTCCTTTCCTGCTTTGTGGAGCAACATAGCTGCGTAGATGTATTCCATCTTTGTTACCTCCTAATCTTTAACATGAGCTTTCAGTGCGCTTCCCTGCCTTTCAGCCTTGGCAAGAATATCCTTTACATTGTCCTTTGTAAGGATATCATGGCTGTCTGCCAAAGCCTTGGTCTCCCTGTAGGCTTTTGAAAGCAGCGCACGTATTGTGTCTTTTGTGGCATAACTGATGTGCATTGCCAATGCCATAGACTCCGAACTGAGCCTCTTGATGTTGTCTATGTACTCTTTCTCGTCTATTGCTAGCACATCCTTGGTGAATATTGTACCGTTTTCATAGACTGCTATAAGATTAAGCCCTATCTCCATAGGCTCTATCCCCATCTTCGCAAGCAATGAAGCAGTCTTCTCATTAATAACATCGCCTTCCTTTGCCACCACCTTGTCTGCCTTGATAACGATCTTGCCATCTTCAATAGCTGTCTTTATTCCCATGGAACCGAACTCACTGATTATTGGACCAGGTGCAAAAGAAGTTGGCCCTGCAGATATCACCAAGTCATTCGGAGCCTTCTGCCCGGGCTTGGCTGCTGCTGCAGATTTGCTCTTCTGGAGCGCCTTATAGAGCTTAAAAGGATCCTCATTGGTGAAGATAATTGCTGGCATCCCCTTAATGTGCTCCTCAAGCTTCTCAAAGCCCTCCTTTTCAGTAATGCCTTTGATTGCTATCTTAATCAGCCTTCCTTTAGCTGTAAGTATAAGCATCTTGCCCCTTAGCTGATGCCTCATCTTCTGAAGCTGCTGAGATGGGAGGTTCTCGAGGTTCACTATCCCAATAACAGGGTACTCCTTGAAAAGCTTCTTAAGCTCTTTGACTGCCGTCTTCTTTGCTTCTGAAACATATGCTTTGGGCTTACTCATCGCTCTCACCCACCTTCACAGGGCTGCCCATAGTAAGTTTCAGGAAAACAGCCCTTACATTATTCTTTCCCTGAGACAATGAGTGCTCAAGATTCGTGTAAACATAAGCCAGGTTTTCTGCCACTTCCTCATCAGTCATGCTCTCATTGCCTACAGGGCACTTCACGCTTAGCTCATTCTTAGTCATGATCCTTATGGTCTTCTGGAGCTTTTTGACGATAGGCTCTAAATTCAGGATCTTAGGCGGTATCACGCATCCGCCCTTAGGATTAGGCATCTTGCCTTTAGGCCCAAGAATCTTACCAAATGCGGAAGCCACCTGCGGCATCAGGTTAGCCTGTGCCACGAAGAAGTTATACTGCGAGGCAAGCTTCCTGGCTTCCCTCTTGTTCTTTCCTATTATCTTGAACTCCCTCTCCTCTAGCACTTTATCGAATACCTTCTTTGCTGCTGTAACAAGGCTTCCATCCACGAAAGCACAGAGCTTCCTCTTCTTCCCTATGCCATGGGGCAAGACTAAGAAAAGATCCACCTTATTATCAGGCTTCTTAAGGTCTAAATTCTTCAGGTTTACAATGAAGTCAAAAGTCTGGTTGAACTTGCGCTTTTTTGCGTCAGTACGTAGTTTTTTTATAGCGTTAAGGAATTCTTTTTTTTCCATTATTTTCCCTCCTACTTCACGTAGTGTTTACGGGTTTATTGTTAGAACATGGAGGTTATTTATAAATCTTACTATTTTCTGGGCTGTAAACTTTGGCCTTGATAAAGCGTAAAAGTAGGCAGCCTGCGCTTTTGGATTTGTTGGCGTGGAAGTTCTTATCTGCTGATATGGCCAAGAAGAGCGAGGCTTAGCTCTTACTTTTTGAGTATCAAGACGAGACTTGACAGACACTGTTTTCTGGGACTTCCTATAGGGGCCGCATTGATGAAGAATCCTTCTTGGAGGAAAAGATATCCGAGCTCTACTGCTTCATCCTCAAAGTCGGCCTTGACCTGTTATGGCAACTAACCCTGTTCCTGCCCTCTGTCTTAGAAATATACAATGCGCTGTCTGCATCCTCTACAAGCTGCTCTGCCTTGGATCCAGGAAGATACCTGCAAACCGGCCTGTAGCTCGCCGCCCCAACACTTATTGTAACGCCGCATTCTTTTTCAACGCCCTTCCTTAAACGCTCGCCTATAACCAAGCCGTGCTCGAGGCTGGCTTTAGGGATTACTATGCCTATTTCCTCTCCGCCAAACCTGTATACGTTCCTTTCATGCTTCCTCAAGCTCCTTGTGAGGCACTTGGCAACGTTCTTTCTAAGGCTGTCTGCAACACTCTTAAGTTCCTTGTCACCCGCAACATGCCCCCTGGAATCATTATATTGCTTAAAATTATCAATATCCATCATAAACAGCACAAGGTCGCTGTTTTCCCTCTCTGCCTCCGATATTGCAGATTCCAGGTCCTCATAGAACTTCTTCTTGTTATAGAGCTTAGTAAGTGAATCCTTATTACCAAGCTCCTCGAGATTATCTACAAACTTCTGGAGGTATTCCCTCTCCTCAGGATCAAGCTTTTCCATTATCCTCTCATACATTTTGTCTGCCATCTTAATACAAATAAGCGTACTTCCGAGTATATAAAGGTTTTTGTTACATAAAAGTAGTAAAAACTACCGCCCGTGCTCTTCCTTCCAGTGCTTTATCAGGTAGCCCATATCCATGCTGTCCCAGTACTTTTGGTAAGTCATGGAATTCTTCAGCTTCTCAAGCCCTTCCTGCCTTTTGCAGTTTGTCAGGGCGACGCCTCTTTCTCCAAAGACGAAGTAATAGAACTCATCTTTTTGGCATACATACTCAATCTTCTTATCGCATTCAGCATCGACTATCACCCAGTCATTCAGGTACAAGGCGCAGTTGTGGCTGCCCTTATAGCGCATCATAGGAATCTTATCCTTAGTCTTGGCAGAGACTTTAAACCCTAGAAAATTGTCCTTGTAAGTATATTTTGCGTCTTGTGCATTGCTAACTATCTTTGGTCCTGCGCATGCTCCCAACAGAAGGCATGCCAAACCTGCCACTAAAGTTTTTTTCATGTTTTCACCTTCAGGTATGGAAATATGAATGCTTTATATGCTTTACGGAGAAAAGAGCAATAAAATGCCTCCCACGCAGGATAGGAGTAAAAATACGGGCTTCTGAAAAAACGCTCTCAACGTATTACTCTAACTTGCCAGGATCAACAATACTCCAACTGTCAGCCAGATACAAGCCCAATGGAGAGGACCTGAATGCAGAACAATATGCATTAGCTGTATTGTCTTCCACAATATGAGACCTGCTTTCTTCTGCTTTTAGGAATTCTTCATCCCAATGATCTTCAAAAGGCTGCTGTCCGCAAAGGCAATCACGAACCTCCTCAAGAATTATCCCAAGCATATTCTTTCCATTTTTCTTAGTTCCTTCGCCCCAATAATTATCTTTGGTCGTTGCCTCTATAATTGTCTCATCTCCTGTGTTTAGTAGAATCTTTTGGATGTCCTCGTGCTGGCTGAATTTTGTCGCAACAGCTATTCGCATCACATCATCCTTTACATCTTCCCAGTCATGCCTTAAGGGATAGTTCCTGTCACGCCCAAGGTCTGCAACATCATGTGGCCGGGATGTGTTGCGGATGGTCTCAGCATATTCTGGATCTGTAGTGATAAACTTGTAGGCCTGGAAAAAATGTTCTGAAGTAGGCCATTCTTTTCCGTCTATCTTGATAGGGCGGAGTGAGAAATTCGAAAAGCACCCATATGGTACTTCACTAGTCCGGTAAAATATTATTGCCATTTTTAATGATCCCTATTCTGCAGGAGCCATATAAAGGTTTTTGTTGTTGGGGGTTTACTTTCTCTCCTTGAATAGCAGCCTGCAATGCCCCCATTGTTTCAGAAGAAAGCATTGCGATCCATTGATACATAAGATACAATGCTGGCTCCAAAAAAACCCAAATCTTATAAAGAAAGAGTCTACTAATATGGGATTATGGTAATGGACAAGCTAGGCTCATCATTGAAGAATACGCTCTCAAAGATAGCCAGAAGCATGTTCGTTGACGAAAAGCTGATAGACGAATTAGTAAAAGACATACAAAGAGCTTTGATTCAATCAGACGTGAACGTCAGGCTCGTTTTTGAGCTCTCAAAGAGGATCAAGGAAAAGGCACTGAATGAGAAGCCTCCGGCAGGGATGACGCAGAAGGAATGCCTCATAAAGATAGTCTATGATGAGCTGACAAGATTCCTGGGCGGAGAGAAGAACGAAGTAGTGATAGACAAGAAGCCCTTCAAGATAATGCTTGTGGGCCTCTACGGCAGTGGGAAGACAACACAATCCGGAAAATTGGCTAAGTTCTACGCAAAAAGGGGAATCAAAGTCGCTGTAATGCAGACAGACACGTGGAGGCCTGCCGCCTATCACCAATTAAAAACTTTGGCAAAGCAAGCCAATGTTGCCTTCTTTGGAGATGAAAAGGAAAAAGACCCTTTAAAGATAATAAAGAAGCATGAAAAACAGTTCAAGGACTTTGACCTAATAATAATCGACACCGCAGGCAGGGACGCCTTATCCAGCGACTTAATAAAAGAAGTGGAAAAGATCAATGCGGCGGTAAAGCCTGATGAGGTACTGCTGGTAATCTCCGCAGACATTGGCCAGGCAGCCCAGAAACAGGCTGAACAGTTCCACAAGAGCTGCAATGTCACTGGCGTAATAGCCACAAAGATGGACGGCACTGCAAAAGCTGGCGGGGCATTGAGCGCATGCTCTGTAACTTCTGCACCAATAAAGTTCATTGGCATCGGGGAAAAGATTGACGACCTGGAGCAGTTCAACCCCCAGGGCTTTGTTGGCAGGATGCTGGGCATGGGAGACATAGAGGCACTGCTGGAAAAGGCTCAGAACGCCATATCAGAAGAGGAAGCCGAGGACATGGGCAAGAAGCTCTTAAAGGGTGAGTTCAACTTCCTTGATTTGTATGAGCAGATGCAGGCCATGGCAAAGATGGGCTCATTCTCAAAATTAGTTGACTTGATCCCGGGCATGGGCAATCTTAATATTCCAAAGGAGATGCTTGAAGGCCAGGAGGACAAGCTCAAGACCTGGAAGCACATAATGAAGTCCATGACCAAAGAAGAGCTGGAAGAACCGGAGATAATCACTGGTGGCCGGGTAGAGAGGATTGCCAAGGGTGCTGGAGTGAGTATAGGGAATGTCAGGGATCTCCTGAAGCAGTACAGGATGGCAAAGAAGATGCTCAAGATGATGAAGGGCGGGGATGCAGGGGATGTCAATTCTTTGATGAAGAAGTTTAAGGGCAAAATCCCGAAAGGGTTCAAGTTCTAGGCTCTAACTTGTAAAGTAAAAAATTAAAAAAGCGTCAGCAGAGCAAGCACTAGTAAGACTGAACCCAGTATTATCATGCTTATTATTAGGCAGAGCTTGAAATGCCTCCTAAACAGGAAGAAGTTTGCAGTGTTTGCAGCCAGCGGGAAAGCCAAAGGCCACAAAGCCTTTATCAGCCTTAGCCCAATGCCTGTTGTTCCGCCCTCTAATTGGATCTCACTAACGCTACCAAACATCCTCCCAATGTAGACTGCAAGCATTATTGCAAAGGATACGATAATAAGCAGCACAGAGTACAGCCCCTCCCTCTGCCTGAGTGCATCAAGCGCATGGTGATGGGTCTCTTCCTGCTCCATGCTTTCAGCCTCTTCAAGCTCCTTGCCAACCTCCTCTATCCTTTGCTCTGTTGGTGGTACTTCTTCTTGAACTTCTTCAGCAGGCTGTTCCCCAGACTCTTCAGGCTGTGCAGGAGACTCTTCTGCAGGAGCTGGCTGTTCCCCAGGCTCTTCAGGCTGTGCAGGAGACTCTTCTTGGGATGGTTCTGCCTGGATGCCTGCAAGCTCCCTCTTGGCCTCTTCCATCACTTCATTCATCTCATCTTCAGTGATGTTATGCTCCCTCATCATGTTAATGATTGTTTCCTCGCCATAGCCTTTTTGCAGGCCATCTTTGACAAAATCAATAAGCCTTCCTTCATTTGGGTAATTCATAGTACTTTTAGAATACACAGGGATATTTAACTATTGCTATTTTGTAGAAGAATATTTTTTAGGCAGCTGGCCTGCTCCTTTTGTTTTGAGGCTATGGCTTTAAGCTGTAACACAACAGACAAAATGGGCTGCTAAAAATAAATATGGGGCTGCGAGGATTTGAACCCCGGTTGCACACATTTTGTACCGGACCCAATCCGATTCCCCAAGCATGAGTCCTAGTCCAGGCTAGACTACAGCCCCAATAAGAAAAATGTAAGATGTATCTCCTTTAAATATGTTCTCTTTTCAAAAGAATCTTTGGAATATTCCCTGTAAAGTCAACAACTGACAGCGGATGCCTCTCAATCCTCCCAGCATCAACTACAAAGTCAGCCTTTCTGGCAATCTTTGGAGGAATCCTCTTAAGCTCAGTAAAATTGCCAATCTCTGCAAAAGCCACAGGGACTTTTGCCTGCCCAACAACTTTGGTGAAAGAATGCTCCGGCATCCTAACCTTAAAGGCATTCCCGCCCTCAGCCTTTACATACCTTTTTGCCCTGAGAACATAGATAAATGGCCCTGGAAGCTGCTCAACATAACTTTTCCTTATCCTAAAATTCTCGCCAACCCACTCCTTTGAAGGTGCAAGAAGCTCTATTTCGCCATTTGAAAGCTCAACCAGCTTATTAACAGCCTTCTGCTTTAAAGCATTGCAGCCCATGCAGTAGCCTGCATCTGTTGGGAATATGAAGAGTTTCCCCTTTTTTATCTCAGAAACAAGCTCCTTGTTGTCCAGTCGCAAAGATTCCCCCATAGGTATAGGAGAATGCTTGGATTATAAATAATTGACGATAGGCATGTCACTACTTCAAGATTACTAAATCACCGAAACATTTATATAGGAGTTATATATTCTAACGGGCTGTATCACCTCTTTTTCCCCAGCAAGAAACCCTTCGCGGGGTTTCTTGCCAGGGTTTACGACCTGTAGATTGGACTCCAGGGACTCGTGCATAATGCGCAGAGCATGATATTGCAATCAGCACCTGCCAGCAGGATGCAGAATCTGGCTGCTAATACATATTTCGCACCAAGCCCGACTCCAGGAAAAGCTATTTATACCCCCTATTACATCCCTGCTGATTGGAGGTGCAAATATGGGAAATAAAATGCATCCAAAACTTGAAGAAATCGGAGTCACAGAAGAAAGACTGGAAAAAATGGGCGTAGGCGCAATCCTTTACCAAAGCTGCCCAGATTGTGAAGAGGACATATTTTGTACTGTTCAGGGTGAATACTACAAGGACTGGAAAGAACAAGGAGTTGTTCCAATACTGCTTTGGTGCCAGGGGTGTAAAACCTACAAGTCAGAAATCAGCATTGAAAATGGACAAGTGCTTTACGAGAAAGAGGGCGAGGTTGAAGAAAGGGGCAGTATACCATTAATTGAAAGGGTGAAAGATTTACCTTAAGAGAAAGCCCTGCTAACGTGCTCTGCCTTCTCAAACCTTATAACAGTATCCACAAAGCTCTCGACCTTCGGCTCATGGCTCACTATAACCATCTGCCCCACTTCAAGCTCTTCTAACAGCATCTTCATCCTGTCAAGCTGCTCAGAAGAGAATCCGTCAGTTGGCTCATCCAGTATTATCAAATCGCGAGTATTAATGCCTGACATGAGGTTATTGATGACTTGGTTCAAGGCTAGCCTGTAAGCCAATGCAACAGCTGTCTTCTCCCCTCCAGACAGGAAGTCATACTCTATGTCATAGCCGTTCTGCCCTATTCTCGGCGTAAAGAACTCATCAAGGGACACATTTATCACATCCCCTTCAACCAAGATCCCGAACCACCTCTCAAAAAGGCTGTTGAAGCTTTCATGCACCTTGAACATTATGCTCTTCTCCATAGCTGACACCAAGCTTACAAAATCCTTCACAAGCCAGTCCTGCAACCCGGAAAGTTTATTGAGCTCATCCCTTTTGCCTTCCTTTTCCTTGATTTCATGGTCAATTCCCTTCAATTCTGACTTCACTGCAGAAACCGTGGCCTCAACCCTCGCCTTCTCAACCTCCAGCTTATTCTTGTCATCTGCAACTGCCTCATAATCTTCTTTGGCTGTGGCATACTCCTCATCAACCTTTGCAAAAGGCTCAATCCTCTTATAGAGGTCCTCGATTGCAGAATTTAAAGTCCCAATAAGGGATTTTGTTTCAGACAGCTGTTTTGATGCTGAAGAAAGCCTTTTCTTCTTCTCTTCCACTTCTCTCATCATCTGCCTTATTATTGCAGCTTCCTTTTCCAGCGCTATAAGCTCGTCCATTTCAGACTTGAGCCTTTCTATCTCCTGCCCTTTGGCTATTTCCTCCTTCACGCCCTTCTCAAACTCTGAAGACAAGCTGCCTATCTTTTGCTTCTCCTTATCCTTAATTCCGGTTTTATGCGAATCTGGAACGTCCTGGAGGCATGTCGGGCACTTGCTGAGCTTGTTTACCTTATCAACTATGTCTTTTGATATCCTTATCTTCACCTTCAATTCCTGGACATCTCTTACTATTTTCCTTAATAAGTTTTCAGCAGCAGTTATGGCAAGCTTCTTTTTCTCTATTTGGGGCATTAACTCTTCTGCCTTCAAGCCTTCCATGCCCTTCACCTCTTTCTCCAAGGCTTCGGATTCCTCTTTCAGCCGCTTCCTTTCCCTTATTGCATGTTCAAGCTCAACCTTCCTTCCAGTAAGCTCCTGCTGCAGAGAATTCACTTCCTTCATCCTTGACTCAATCTCTGCCAGTGTTGATTTTGCCTCCAAAGCCTTTTCAGAAGCCTTCTTCAATGGCCCAAGCATTCTCTTCAGTTTGGATTCATGCTCCTTTACCTCATCTGCCTTGCTATTCCTGTTTTCCCTCTTGTTTTCCAGGTCAGCTATGTAGCCTGCAATCTCCCTCATGTTCTCCCTAAGCTTTGAAGCAATTAATTGCGTATTTGAGGTTATCCTCTTGTACTTCTCCACGCCAAACACTTTCCTTAGAATATCCAGCCTTTCCTCCTGGTCACAGAATAGAATATGCTTCATCTCTTCCTGGGGAGTGTACACTGTGTAACGGAAGACTAATGACTTGCTCTTTGTAAGCAGGTCCAAAGGATAGTTCAAAAGCTCCAAGACCTTCTGCTTCAGCTCAACAGCAGTGGCTTCTTTTCTTACACCATTAATCTCCACCCATCCTGCATCCTGTGTCACGCTGGCTTTTGTCCTTTTCAGGCTCCTGTAGATTGTAATCTCCTTTTCTTCGACAGAAAAATCCAGCCTGACGCTCCCCCTGTCTGTCCCGTTCCTAAGCAATGCTGCCCCTGACAATGTCCCCCTCATCAATCCAAACAGGGCAAACTCCATGGCCAGCAAGATAGTAGACTTCCCAGAGCCTATGTTGCCGGACAGCAAGACACTGCCCTCAGGAAACTTAATCTCCTGCTGCACATAGCTCCTGATATTATCCAAAGCAATTCCCTTTATTCTCATCACTAAAGCCTATATAGTTGAAATATATAAAGGTTTAGCTGGCTAGGCGATATGCTACGTGGAAGACTCAGTCTTTACTCTTACAAACCCACAAAAAGAATTCTTCCAAAACAATGCGTGCTCCTTAAGGATAATACCTGGTCATGGTCCTAGGGAAGGCGATAGCATCCTTGATGTTGTCCAATCCGCAAATCCATGAAACTACCCTTTCAACACCCATCCCGAACCCGGCATGCGGCACACTGCCATATTTCCTAGTATCCAAGTAGAATCCGTAGTTCTTTGGGTCTTCACCCTGCTCCCTGAGCCTTGCCTTAATATTTTCCATGTCGGGCTCTCTTTCAGAAGCGCCAATTATCTCCCCATAGCCTTCAGGCGCAAGCATGTCATAGCCCAACACAACCTTAGGATCTTCAGGATCTTCTCTCATATAGAAAGCCTTTACTTCCTTTGGATAATTGGTTACTATAATAGGGGTGTCATAATGCTCCATAATCTTATCTTCCTCAATTGTTCTCAAATCCTTGCCCCACACAACATCCATGCTGCATTTCTCCTTAAGAATATCTAATGCTTCAGTGTAAGTCATCCTTGGGAAAGGCTTTTCTAAAGTAATCTTCAGCTTCTCCACATCCCTCTTAAGCACTTCAAGCTCCCCTATGTTAGTTTCCAAAACTTTCTTGACTATGAACTTTATCAATTCCTCGCCATAATCCTGCAGCTTGTCAAAGCCGTCCCACACGATCTCCATCTCAGCATGCCAGTATTCAGTCAGATGCCTGGAAGTCTTTGACTTTTCAGCACGGAAAGAAGGGGCAACGCAGTATATGTTCTCCAAGGCAAATATTCCTGCTTCGGCCTGCAGCTGCCAGGTTTGTGTCAAGTACAGCTTTTCCCCAAAATATTTCACAGGGAACAAGGTAGAGCCGCCTTCGCATTGGGTGGACTGGAAGATTGGAGACTGGAACTCATAGAATCCATTGCTTCTGAAGTACTCGTGTATCGCCCCAAAGATTGTGCTCCTTATCTTTAGCACAGCAGTCATTTTTCTTGACCTAAGCCAAAGATGCCTGTTGTCAGCCAGAAACTCCTTGCTCTGGTCCTTTGTAATTGGGAAGACATCAGAAGCCCCAATTAAAGTTAGCCTTGTTACATGCACCTCATATCCTGTTGGGGCCCTACTGTCTTCCTTTATGCTCCCCTCTATTTCCACAGAGCTCTCGATAAGCATTTTTTCTGCTGTATCCCATTCCTCATTAGAAACTTCCTCTTTTTTTATTATGCACTGCAGGATGTTTGATGAATCACGAAGAACAATGAAGATTTTGTCCTTAAGCTTCCTTTCCCTGTATACCCAGCCCCTTATGGCTATTTCTCCAGAACACTTTCCTATAGCTTCCTGTATCTTTATGAACGCCATAGCACTAAGGGTTTCATTTCAAATATAAAAAGGTTGCTATCTTAAATACTTTAGCAGCCGCATTTCTTTTCTTCACAGGCTTCTTGAGTATTGCCAGTTTTCAAGACAAAAAGCTTTATTAAGAAGCTATAGGGGTAAAAGAGATTATGAAAGAGCCGCTTCACATCGAGGATATTGTAGTTGGTATGGGGGATTATGCTAAAGTTGATTGCCCGGATAATGCGCATGTTGAAGGTGTTGCTCCATGCATAGGCTTTGCTATTTATGACACTGAAAAGAAGTTTGCTTATGTCGGCCACCTTATTCCTGATGCAACAGTAACGCTTGAAGAGGCAGTAAAGAAGGCAGTGGAAGAGTGCTCTTCTGTTTCAAACTTAAAAGTTGCGGTAGTGGGGAATGTTATAGAAACAAGGGGAGAATATCTAGGCAGGGTTGATGAAGAGGGTGACACTTATGAAAAATACGTAGAGAATGCTAATCAAACCACTTCTAAGATACGGGAGATACTTGCTAAATCTGGAATTGATAAGAAAAGGATTAGGGCAAAGGTTGGGAGAAGTGATGTTGACTCATATGACCTGCATGTAAGCACAAGAGAAGGTACCATAAGCATAGAAGAAGTAATTCCAGAATTTGATTTGACCTGGTATTAGACTACAAAATTAAGAATATCCTCGAACTGTTCTGCCTCAAAGTCAGCATTGTGCTCTTGTGACTTCCCGCTCCATCCTTTGATATGGCCGTACTTGGCAAAGCAAGTTTTCATGCCAAGCTTCTTTGCACCCATTATGTCCCTGTCAATATTATCCCCAACCATAAGAGTTTCCTCTGGCTTCACACCCAGTTTTTCCAAAGCCGCCTTAAATGGCAGCTCACTAGGCTTATACTGCTTAGTGTCATCATAAGCTACCACAACGTCAAAGAAGTCATCCAGTTTCATTACAGTAAGCCTAAGCCACGCCCTTAAGCTGGGAGCATCTGAAACTATTGCCAACTGCATACCTTGCTTTTTCATCTTCATTAAAGTGGATGATACACCTGAGTAAGGCTGCATCAAGCTGTCACGAACTCTCCTGTAAGCGATTATTGCATTAGCCACTACCTTCCAATCTATCTTGCCAAAGAACTCCTTCATGTATTCCTCAAAAACATAGTCATACTCTATCCCCCACTTGTCGTAGATCTTTGATATCCCTTTCTTTATCTCTTCTTCAGGCAAATCCAGGCCAGCCTCTATCATTGCCTTTGTAGCTGCGTCTATTGAGAGATGTTTCACCTTGTAGAAGTCCAACAAGGTGTTGTCCAAGTCGAATATTACTGCCTTGATCATAAGATTAGTTAATAAGTAGGGATATAAAAAAGTTTGGGAAAATTGCAAGTAAAGATGGAACGGCTTAAGCTGCCCTTAAGAAATAGTTTCAGGATGGCACATCCTTCTTCTCCCTCAGCTTATGCCTCAGCTTCTTAAGCCTTTGCATCGAGGTCGAAGTTACACCCCTGTAGTTAGCTGTCTTGTAAAGGACATGTACAAGCTTAAGGGAATCACTCAAGTCTGCCTGCTCTATTATGTTCATTGAGTTGAACAGGCACTTGTCAACGAGCTCGTCAAGCTTCTTCTTGTCATAAATCTCATCTTCTCCAACTCCAGCAATATTATCAACATCGTCCTGCAGAAGAAGCTTGTCTATTTCCGGGATATAGCAAAGAACATTATCTAGTGCATTAGCCACTTTCTTGCTTTCAAACTTGTCATCCATTGCATAAAGGTAGAGCTCTTCATCATAGCATATGCCATTCTTTGCAATGAATGTGTCTGTAACTTTCTTCTTCTTGTAAAACTTGCTTAATTCTGCCGCATTAGCATTCTCAAGCTTCCTGTACTCTGCCAGCAATACCCTCTTGTTGAGAACCTCTCCTGGAAGGCAGTTCACTGTCCGGTCTGCAAACTTAAGGACCAGTGAGATTATGTCAAGGGACCTCATGTATCCCCTGCTAGGAAACATAGAAAAGATCTTGTCCATGTATTCTGCATAAGAGGTAGAGTCCCTTAGAGTTACTTTATCAAGTATGTAACATATCTTATTGCCGGTGTCACCTGCTGCCAAGAGCAAGTTATTGATATAAGTCTTATCTGAAGGAAGGAACATCTTAAAAATTTCTCCTGGGGGATGGCAAACATCGAATTCCTCAACATCCTCAACAACATCATGCAGGTAGGCAGCAGCCACGCCAGCCTCCTTGAACCTCGTTTTCAATAGCAATTTGTCAACAAGGCATGCCACCTCTTGCGGGTGCAGGAAGTAAGGCTCACCAGTATCACGAGTCATGTCCTTGTGGGCTTCTTTTGCCAACTCGCTGCAATACTCAATAATCTCCTTATCACAATTGTATTCTTCAGCCATCCTTAAAGCTAATAAAGCCAGTCTTATAAGCTTTTTGGAGAAAAATTAAGCACGCCCTATTATTTCAGCAGCCTGCACTGCTTCTTTTGTTTCAAAAGAAAGCCTTGACGACCTTTACTTACAACAGCCGCATTGCTTGCTTCTGATATATTGAAAAGAAAGAATACAGCATACTCACAGGCAAAAATATATAAATCACGCGTTTATTATAAAGAAAGAAAAATGGGGATAGATTCAAGTAACCTGACTCCGGCAATGAAGCAGTTCCATGAAGTGAAGCAGAAATATCCAGATGGCATTGTGCTATTCAGGATGGGAGACTTCTATGAAACGTTCTACGATGATGCAAAGACAGCTGCCAAAGAATTAGATATCACACTTACTTCAAGGGGGAAGGGGGAAAAGAAAGCACCATTGGCCGGAATACCATACCATGCCTTAGAACCTTATTTAGCAAAGCTAGTGAAAAAAGGGTACAAGGTCGTGATAGTGGAACAGGTTGAAGACCCAAAAAAGGCCAAAGGCCTGGTGAAAAGGGATGTTGTCAGGGTTGTGACTCCTGGGACAGTTATAGAACAATCAATCCTAGATGAAAAGAGCAACAACTACATAATGGCCATAGCAGTAAAGGAAGACGAATACTCCATCTCATTATGTGATGTTTCTACAGGAGAGTTCCTAGCCACCAATCCAAAAAAGATAGAATGCTTGCAGAACGATATCACAAGGTTCTGCCCAGCAGAATGCATCCTTCCAATAACATTAGCAGTTAACACTGAGCTGATTAAAAGCCTTAAGCTAGGCGGGATTTTCCTCACAAAATACGAGGACAGGCACTTCCGCTACGATACAGCATTAAAAAGGCTCACGCAGCACTTCAAGGTGCTTAACATGGAAGGCTACGGCATTAGCGAAGAATTGCCAGTACAGGCTTCCGGGGCACTGCTTTGCTATCTCCAGGAGACCCAGCTTAATGCGTTGAAGCACATAAGCAGGATATCTCTAGTGCACGAGTCAAGCGAGATGGTCCTGGATTCCTCAACAATAAGGAACCTGGAACTAGTAGGAAACATAAGGGACGGAAGCAGGAGGGGCTCTCTTCTTTCTGTTCTTGACAGGACAGTAACATCAATGGGTTCGAGGCTGCTAAGGAGATGGATAAAAGAGCCTCTCTTGGATGTGGATGAAATAAGGAAAAGGCTGAATGCTGTTGAAATACTAAAAAAGAACAGGATCCTGCACGAAGAGCTTTCAGGGCTTCTGAAAGGCATCACAGACATTGAAAGGCTTATCTCAAGGGTAAATTATGGCAGTGCCAATGCCCGCGACTTGAACTCGTTGAAATCTTCATTGAGGCATCTGCCTTTCATAACTGAAACATTAGTGCCAGTGGTAAACAAGCTTCTGGAAGAGAACCTTCCAAACCTGTTAAGGGAGCTCTACCATTTTGAGGATTTCGCTGAATTGGTGGAGAAGCTGGATTCAGCAATAAGGGACGATGCGCCTGTTTCAATTAGGGAAGGGGGGATGATAAAGCCCTCATACAATGAAGAGCTCAAAAAGCTGCACGAAATAAAAACCAATGGCCGCAGCTACATCTCTAAGCTGGAGGCAAAGGAGAAGGAGAAAACCGGGATAAAGAACCTTAGGATAGGATTCAACAGGGTGTTCGGCTATTACCTAGAGGTGAGCAAGTCCAACCTGAAGCTGGTTCCAGAATCTTACATAAGGAAGCAGACAACTGTAAATAGCGAAAGGTTCATAACAGAGGAACTTAAAGAGCAGGAATCCCTTATCCTTGGGGCTGAGGAGAAGCTGCAGGAGCTGGAGTACAACATATTCCAGGAGATTATCAGGGAAGCGTCTTCTTACACAGAAAAGGTTCAGGATGCAGCAAAGAAAATTGCAAGGCTGGATGTGATGCTTTCCTTTGCAACAGTTGCAAGCTCGAACAATTATGTGAAGCCGATTGTTAATGATTCCAAGAAAATAATGCTCATGGAGTCGAGGCACCCCGTTGTGGAATGCATAGAAAAATCATTCATAGCAAATGACATCATCCTGCAGGATTATGAGGTGATGATAATCACAGGACCTAACATGGCAGGCAAGAGCACTGTGCTGAGGCAGGCAGCCTTAAATGTCCTGATGGCGCAACTAGGATGCTTTGTTGCAGCGTCTGAAGCTGAAGTTGGAATTGTGGACAGGATATTCACTAGGGTGGGAGCATATGACGACCTTACAATGGGGCAGTCAACTTTTATGGTGGAAATGATTGAGGCAGCCAATATCCTTAATAATGCCACTTCAAGAAGCCTGATAATACTGGATGAGATTGGGAGGGGGACATCAACTTTTGATGGCGTGGCATTGGCATGGAGCATCACTGAGTACATCTACAACAAGGTGAAAGCCAAAACAATGTTTGCAACGCACTACCATGTGATGAACAAGCTGGAGAAAGAGTTTGAAAGGGTGAAGAACTACAACATTTCAGTCATGGACACCAATGAAGATATAATATTCCTGAGGAAACTGATTGAAGGGGGCACTGACAAGAGTTATGGGGTGCATGTGGCGAAGCTGGCTGGATTGCCTAAGGACGTAATTGACAGGGCAAGGGAAATCCAGAAGAAACTGGAAGAAGAGGACGAGATGATGAGGAAGCTGAAAGCAAAGAAGATGGTTGAGCAGAAGACCTTACTGGAGATGTGAAAAATGGGAAACATAATACTATTGGATGAAAGGCTTGTTAACAAGATTGCAGCCGGGGAAGTGGTTGAAAGGCCTGCTTCTGTTGTGAAGGAATTGGTTGAGAACGCAATTGATGCAGGAGCTACTGAGATTAAAGTTGAAGTGGAAGGGTTTGGGAAGAAGCTCATAAAGGTGAAGGATAATGGCTCCGGCATGAGCGGGGAGGATGCCAAATTAGCATTAATGAGGCATTCCACAAGCAAGATAAGGAAGGCAGAGGACTTGTTTGCAATAAAAACACTGGGTTTCAGGGGGGAGGCATTGGCGAGCATTGCAGCTGTTTCCATGCTCACGTTAACTACTAAAGAGAAAAACGGGGTAAAGGGCTACACAATAGAGGTTGAGGGAGGGAAGATAACGTACAGCAATACTGTCGGATGCTCACATGGGACAACTATTGAGGTAAAAGACTTGTTTTTTAACACTCCTGCAAGGCTGAAGTTCATGAAGTCAGACAGCAATGAGCTGAAGCACATAATTGATGTTGTAACGAACTATGCCTTGCTGTATTCTGATTTGTCATTCAGCCTTGTGCATGAGGGGCATGTGCTGGTTGAAGCGCCTCCTAATTCAGACATGCTGCAGAACATCGCTGCAATTTATGGCGGGGATGTTGCAAAGCAGATGATCAAGATTGAGCATGAAGGCAAGGGCGTAAAGATAAAGGGATATATTTCCAAGCCTTCTTTATTGAAAGGGGACAAGAGCTACCAGTCAATTTACGTAAATGGGAGATGTGTAAAGGAGGAGGCCATAGCAGATGCCATCTATGATGCCTATCATACCTTGCTTTTTGTTAACAGGCACCCTGTAGTTGTTTTAGAGATAAGCCTGGATGCTTCCAAGGTTGATGTCAATGTGCATCCTACAAAGGACAGGATAAAGATTGAGCGTTCATCATTGGTGTATGAGGTTGTGTTCAATGCCTTGAGGGATGCCTTGAAGGGGAATGAGCTTATTCCAGAGCATTCGGCTGAATCTCAAAGCGCTCTTTCAAAGCCTTTAAGTCTTAAGAAGCCTGATCTTGCTAAACCTTATCCTGAGAGGAAAGAAAGGCCGCTGTTGCGGGATAAGCAGGCATTTTTCTCTAAGGAGAAGTCTGAAAGCAGGAAGTTCTCCAAGCTGCCGAAGATGAAGCTTATTGGGTGTATTGGAAAGACCTATTTCATTGCAGAGACTCCTGAAGGGATGGCCCTTATTGACCAGCATGTAGTTTGGGAGAGGGTGCTTTACGAAAGGTTCATGGCTGAGTTCATGGGCAAGAAGGTTAAGAAGCAAGGCTTGTTGACACCAAAGCTAATGCCTTTGAAGGCTGCTGAGGCAGTGGTTCTGAAAGAGAATCTTGAGAAGATAAGGGGCATGGGGTTTGACATCGAGCATTTTGGCGATAATACGTTCAGGATAGGTGCTATGCCCATGGTGTTTGGGAAGGGGCTGCCTGACGAGCTTGTGAAGGACATAATTTCTGAGATATCTTCTAGGAAGAGCTCTTTTGAGAAGATGCAGGAGTCTATCATTATTCGCATGGCCTGCAGGGCTTCTGTGAAGGCAGGGGACTATGTCTCGATTCCGCAGATGGAGAAGATGTTAGAGGAACTGGATGCCACTGAATTGCCCTATACTTGCCCGCATGGGCGGCCTATTATAGTAAAGTTCTCTTACTCTGAGATAGAGAAGATGTTTAAGAGGAGATGAGATTTCCGGAAAGTTTCCGTAAACTCCGAAAATAAACCCTGTTTTTTCTGGAAAGCTTTATGAAGAATCCTTTCAATATTAAAAGAAAGGCTTATATAAAGGGTTAACATAAGATGTTAATATATGGCATACAATGAAACTAGAAAAATTTTCCGTGCATCTCTCCCAAGAGGATGTAATGGACGTTATGATGCTAATAAAAGGAGGCATTATTGTCAAGTTTGCATTGAACTACAGGACACTTATCAACAAGAAATGGGAGGTTGTGTATAGAGGGGATAACTTTCACGGCTTTTTGCATGAGCAAAGATTTAGGATAAGCAGCAAACCAAGACCATTAATAAATGAGGAATCATTCCCTTTAGCATCAATAGTTGCTGAGTACTACAAGTTCATAAAAGAAAATTTCCAAAAATACAAAACGTATTTCATGAGGAGAAGATGAAAAAAGTAAGATTAAGGAAGTATCTAAAGAACAAGCACAGAGAAGCCGAAACCCTGATAGCTGACATGATTAATGGCAGAATCCCAAATAACGCATTGATTTTTCCTGATGCAAATGTGCTAAGCGAAGTTTTCACAAAAAAAAGGCTGGAGTTGATTAGCCTTATTGAGTCTGCCAAACCTAGAAGCATACAGATGCTTGCTGACTTGAGTGGAAGGAAGAAGGAAGCAGTGCACAGGGACTTAAAGCTGCTTGAAGGGCATGAGATAGTAGAGCTAAGCAAGACTGGAAGGAAAGTTGTTCCCAGGATTAAGAAGGTTGCAATCTATGTGCCGCTCAAGAAGACAATAAAAGCTACTGAAAACAAAAGAAATATGATTTTCTTAGAATCCTCTGAAAGGAAGGTTGCTCTTGTCAGGGACAAAAAAAAGTCTTCCCGCTAAACAGATAGAGAAGCTGTTTAAGAGGAAATGATGCATTCTTCTGGAAAAAGTGTCTCATTCTGAAGGATTTCCGAGAATAAAACAAAACACATATTAAACAGAATTAAAATATAATCAGGAGGATGGGAATTTACACCACCAAGCCAATAAAAGAGATCGGCACAGAAGAGTTCAAAAGGTTGCTGAAAAAAAAGAACATCATAATTTCCTCACATGCAGCAGATCATTTAAGCACAAAACAAAGAAACATATTTAAAGAAAGTGAATTAATCAATATCATAAGGAAAGAAAAGCCACGAAAAGTTTATTTGCAACAGAACGCTAGATTCGGTGCATACTACAGAAAAAGCGATGGCTACAGGAAGATAATAATAGAGTTAGAAGGGGAGAAGGCTGTGGTTGTATCATTCATGAACACTATTGAAATCCCAAAGATAAAGCTGTAAGATGAAAAAAAGACACCTCAACGCACCAAAGGAAGGAGAATTCCTCTATGACTATAGTCATGACATTCTTACATTCAGAATAAAAAACAGGAACTACAAGAAATCTGTAGAGTTCCAGAACTTTGTCATAGACATAGATGAAGAAGATTTTGTTACCGGGATGAGAGTATTTGATGCGTCCCAAGTATTTGGCGTAGATAACTATGTTTTAAAAAACATTGTTCATGGGGAGTTCAAGGCTAGCGTAGAGAACAAAGTCATAACAATAACCTTCAAGTTCATAGCCAAGCACAGGAACAGAATAATTCCCTTGCTGACAGAAAAAGAGAATATCACACAGCAGCTTACAGCACCTTTAGGGCATAACAAGCTTGAGGAGACTTCTGTCATGTGTGCTGTCAAGGCATAGCCAACTTCTTCCCGCTAAAACCAGGAGCCTCCAGCCCCAGCCGCTTATAGGCCCCCTCAGGAATCCCAATGTCCGCAACATAAACCTTTCCAGAAACACCTCTAGCCTTCTCCAAGCCAGCCTTCATAGCTCCCAATGTAACAGTAGCATAAGCCTTGATGCATTCTCCTTCTATGCTCCCAGAAGTGCAATCCAGGCCAGAAGGGATGTCAACAGAGATTATCTTCTTTCCAGAACGGTTAGCAGAAACAATGAGCTCCCTTACAATCCCCCTTGGAGCTCCAAAAGCACTGTACCCCAAAAGCGCGTCTATTATCAGGTCACAGGCACACATTACAGGGAATGACTCCTTATAATCAATGTAAGATATTCCAAAAGGCTCAAGCCTTTCCAATTGCAATTTAGGCAAGCCTTTTACTTCCTTAGAAAGTGCCACAAAAACAGAAGCTTCAGCAGCAAGATGCCTCGCAGCAACCAATCCATCCCCTCCATTATTGCCAGGCCCAACAAGAACAACAACGCTTTTCCCAGAAACATTGCCTAATATCTCAGCTGCTAACTCATAAACCCTCTTGCCAGCTTCCTCCATGAGTTTCTCATTCTCTATGCCAAGCTCTTGCATGCAGACAGCATCAACCTCCTTCATTTGGGCAGCAGTAAGGCTTCTCATACAGGATAAATTAAATTAAGAACTATTTAAGGATTGCTGAAATATTTCCGCAAAACTTTATAAATCAAAAGGGAATAACATGGCATATGAAGGCTTTGGCAGCATCCGCACTGGCATCCATTATGCTAAACAGCTGCGTGACATATGTTGCAGACATGGACGTAAAGTATGCAGAGAAAGCCAAGCAGCACATAGTTGAGGATACAAGCAAGCTAGGCAAACTGTTTCTTGAAAATAATGAAATATTGCTTAAGGATGAAAAGTGGGCGCAGAAGGAAATAGAAGCCCTGGTTGAAGAGAACTACAGCATTTACTTGGACAAGAAGATAGACTTCCCTTCTCCGCATTTCAAGGAAACCGGCAACCAGCTAGTATTGACAAAAAGGGGCAGCATTGATGTTGAGAGCATGAAGCTCTATTACAACCAAAAGCTTTCAAGAGATGAGATAAAGGCAATAGAATATCTTGCCGAACGTGTAGGAACTAAAAAACTGAAAAAGAACGACAAGTCAGAAAAGTTTAAAGAGCTTGTAAAAATATTTGAAAAGGATGAAATGCAGCTGCTAAATGATTATGACAAGAAATATTCCTTGCCAGAACCAGAATACTCGGCTTACATGATGGGCATCGGTGGCTATGCACTAGACCTGCTGATATACTATTACATAAGGATGGACGAGGACGCTTATTCCCTGTACGGCTCTTTTGTCTCGCAGGCACACGAATATACGCATACAATGATCTACAATGATATGACCATAGGCTACGCAGCGCACTTCCTGTTCGCCTACCTCAACTGGAACAATAACAAGGAAGTTGTGCCAATACATGAGACAGCCTGCGATGTGGTGGCAGACAGGGTTGCAGGGCTTTTTATAGAGAATAGCTTAGAAAAAGATAGTGAACTTTACAAGAGGTCAGTAAAGCTTAGGGAATATTTTGCCAACAGTGATGAGTATAACCAAAGCGCCGTGGCATTTTACAAGTCTTTCCCAGAAGAAGACAGGCTGGATAACAGGGATGAAATACTGGAAGCTGTTTCAGAGCATTATTTTAAGAAAAGCGGAGTAAAAAAGTATTTTAACGAGGCAAGGCTTGCTTTGTTTGCAAGGTATTCAGGCAGCGATGCCAGGCCAAAGCTTGAGCATCTTCTGGATTCTGTGGGGCCAGACATGTTCTTACAACTAGTTCCCTTCATGTACTACGGCAGGCATCTTGACATAATACAGCAGAGGGTTGATGCCGGGAATAAGGAGCTATATGACATAGTCAATCCTATTGCGGTTGAGCAGTGCCCTGTCAAGCCTTATGAGATTACTTTCTGAGAAACTCTTCGATCTTCCTTATGTCCCTTTGGTCCTTTTCCCTTCCAAGTGCCTGTTTAAACTTTATAACGTCTTTTAGCTTGACAAACCTGAAGCCGTCTATGATATCAGCATGGTCTATCAATTCTTCCGGATTCTCAAAAAATGGCCATTCCCTGAAGAACTCTATTTCCCCAACTTTTATTGAGTCATTATCTGATACAGGAAATTGCTTTTTGAGATTATCCCACAGACTTGCCTTGGCCAGGATGTCCAAGTCCTTGTTCTCCCTAATGCCTCTTATTGCCATTGGTCCGGAGCCGAATATGGCAAACTCATTTTCAGGGAGCTTCATTTTCTTTAGCTCTTCCAGGTATTTCATGGTTTTTAGGAAGAGTTAAAGGCTTTATATAGTTAATGATTGCCGTGTGCAAAAGTGTGCTTTTAATTAAGTCTTAGCAGCCCGCCTTAATTCGCTTTGAGGCTTTTCATGGCTCTTTGACAATTGTTTTGCTTCCACCCCTCGTGTTTTGTACTGTTGATGACTCTTTTTACTGTTTAGAGATTATAGCCCGAAAATATTCCGAAAAATAAGCGAATAGTTTATAACCGTTCATAATCTTGTTATGATTAGTCGCACAAGCGAGGGGCTAGTTGTCAACAAATTAAACAGAAACCTTTAAATAGGGTGGCTGTTTATTATGTTAAACAGGAGATAAAATGGACAGAGAAACCCACATTTTGATTGCAAAGGCGCATTTTGAGATTGCCGAAAAGGAGCATAAAAAGCATGAAAGTGCTGAAGGAAAACCAAAAATTGCTGTAAGGTGTGTTGCTGCCCAGAATTATTTTTATTCAGCAATAAGCTTTATTGAGGCGAAACTAGCAGAAAAAGAGCTTCACTCCTTTAGCCATGAAAATAGGGCAAGAAAAGTGCTTGAAAATAACGAATTGTTTTCTGAGGATGCTGTCAGGCTATTTGATCAGATTGACAGAAACATAAGGAACAAGGTGGCCTATAGGGGTGAAAACGGCAAAAAATATAAGTTAATCAGGGAATTTGCTTCCCTCATGGTTAAAGAGGCAAAATGATTGATGCACAAGCTGCGGTGGACAAATTTGTAAAAGAAATGCCTAATTTTAAGGATGTTATTATAGTTTTTCTTTACGGCAGTTTAGCGAGAAAAGAATACAGCAAGAGGCACTCTGACATAGATTTATTAATTGTAGTAAACAAAAAGAAAGTTCCCTCTAGCCTTATAGATAAGATTGAGGATTTGGTTTCAAGGATAAATGCAAAATTAAGGGTCAGGATTCAACCAGAATTCCAGGCCATTAGCATATCAAAAGAGGATGGGTCTTTGCTAAGGAAGATGCTTGAAGAAGGCGAGGTCGTTTACGCTTCTGGAATGTTTGTATTGGGCAATGGACAACTTGGGTTGAAAGCTTATTATATTTTCACATTTAATGTTAAAGATAGAGTGAAACAAACAAGGCTTTCCCAGATCCTTCATGGGAGAAAGAGCTGGTATTATAAAGGAAAGGAAAAAGTTGTTAAAACCTATCCGGGGATAATAGATGAAACGGAGATTATCGGAGTTGGCAAAGGGGGCGTAATGGTAAGCAGAGAAAAAAGGGAATATGTTGAGCAAATGCTTAAGGCTTTTGGCGCTGAGTACAGGATAAAGAAGATAGTTTATGCTGTTTAGCAGCCCGCCTTAATTCATTTTGGAACTTTTTATGGCTCCTGAATGGATGGTTTGGCTCTTGCTTTTTAAGCATTTTTGGAGTATTCTTTTTATGTTTAGGGCATGTGCAGTGCAACATATATTTTGCAATATGCATGTTTGGGAGGGGGTATTTATAAACCTTAAATGCCTTATTATTTATAATATACGGAGGTGTTAAACTTTGAAAAAAATAGGGATTATAATTGTAATAGGGCTTTTGCTCTGCTCTACCTTTGTGGCAGCAGGGGTTTGGGATGACATAACAGGAGCTTTTAAGTTTCCGTTCTTTTCTTGGAAAGCTAAAGCACAAACAATAGAGGAAACGGAAAATCTTGTTGAAGGAACTCCAATTGAGGAAGCAGTGGAATTAAAAAAAGGCATTGGAGAACCTTGTACAGTGGATTCTCAATGCCAAAGTGGATACTGCAAGGCAATATCCCGGATGGGCAAAAAATGCGCTGAACGGGAATATGAAGAATTGACCAGTCCAGAAGCAAGCGCAGAAGGAACAATAATACAGCCTAAAGTGACATATCAAGGAGTGTTGGATATGTTGAATAGTTGTGTTTCTGAATCAATATCTCAGGATGGATTAGAAACAGGCAATGAAAAGTGCACAAGTTTAGGCCAAACATGCGTAGCCACAATTGGCGTAAGAGAAGGGCTATTTACTGCTATGTTCTGGTCTTGCGATAAAGCGGTTGTGGATAACCTTATGACATTGGATGCCCTTTGCTGTTCGCCTCCTTAATCAGACGAACAACCTGAATCAAACGAACGATTAAGGCTACTCTCATAATGGCGGCTCAGAGGACTAGGCCATTAAGGATAAAGAAGGGCAGAAACCGTTATTGTAAAATTATAACTGCCATGAGGCTTTTTGGCAGGTAAAGCTTTCTTCTGTAACAAAAGAAAGCAATGCAGACTGCTAAAACTTATTCTTAAAAAGAGTTCACACTACCTTCCAAGACACAAAGAAAAAAATGGAAGCTGTACAAAGGCGTGCACTAATAATAGTATAAAGTCAAGCTGTTGGAAACTGCGGGCTGAATACCTCGCCGAAGCTCGGTACTTACACCCCAGCCCCATCAAACCTGTGTTATGCAGGTGCTCTGAGTCTCTTTTCACGGTATCCTTCGAGCTTAGATGCTTTCAGCTCTTATGACTTGCGGATTACTTTATAGGAATGTATAAAATAAGGAATAGCAGCCGCAGTAGTCTGCTTTGAAACCTTTTCTGGCTCTTTAAGAATTACTTTGCTTCCAGCGTTTTGCATTTCCATTGAGCAAACTTTAAATATCTTAAAGATTAACTTAACATAAGGTGGACTGACTTTGAAAAAACCCGGAATTTTTATTGTAATAGCATTGTTACTCTGCTCTACAATAGTAGCAGCAGGGTTCTGGGAAGACCTAACAGGAGCTTTTAGGTTTCCTTGGTCTGCTAAGAAACCAATACCTCCTGTTGAAATAGTCCTTGTTGAACCGCCTTTGCCTTCAATGGAAATACCAATCAAGCCAATTGGCTTGTTATATGCCTATGGCTCATTATCCCCTGTCAGAGATAAAATAATTGAGATTAATGGGTTTGAAGCCTTAGAGGAAATCCTGGACATTTACAACCCTTACGAGCCCATTAGCCAAAAGGAAAACAAGTTTGATGCTGTTTTTGAGAGATATGGTTACCTGGATGAGGAAGGAAGGATATTCTTGATCCACGTTGCACATTCCTTGTGGCTTGAAAGCAGCGACATTGTCCCCTGGTCATTGAAGGACTACAGCCGTGATGAGATTGCAATACTTCTCCTTTGGCGGTATGAAGAATCATACCATTCGATGTCATCACTTATAGACAATGCTCAATTTAGCTCAGAAGACAGCAGCTGGCGACTGGGAAACGCTTCAAAAGACTGGTATAAGGCCTTTCCATTGGCAAAAGGCCTGGCTGAAGGTTCTGAAAGCCAGCTGCAGGCAGCAGGCAAGATAATAGAATGGGCAGAGAAAAATTTCCTGCATGCAGAAAGCGGATGGGGCTGGGAAGATACTTACGGCTATCCCAGAAACATTATGAGATATACCCTGGAAGAGCTTTTTCAAGAAAGGATTGTCGGCTGCCAGACAACCAGCATGGTGGTTCCTGCCGTGCTGCAGTCTATAAACATACCAGCCTATAAGATCTGGAGGGACCAGCACGGTGTGGCATATATGCCTTCTTTAGACTTATATGTCCATGGAGATTTCATCGCAGACTATGCTGCAATACCTGCTTCAGACTTATTGATGACTAAGGATGAACTTTTAGGCTGGAGTTCAAGTGAAAGGGGCTATCTTGCATTTAATGATGACATCTACAATAACAGGAGGCAGTACAACATAGGATTGCACAGGGAAGGCAACTCCTTATTTGTATCCGGATCCATGCTTTGCAGCCGTTATGAAGATTATTGGGACCAGATAAATTCGCAATTGTGGGAATATAACCCCTCTTGTGATGGTGACAGGGTTGTCAGCGAATCAGTAAGGATTAAGAACTTGGATGAGCTGACTCACCAGGACAATATGGGTGCTCATGTAATGCCACAGGATAAGGAAATTAGAGATGGCAGTCTGGCTGGAGTAAAACCTGAAACAAAAGCAACATTCATATCTATCCTTTTAAGGATTCTTAGCAGGTAAGGCCTTCTTCTCAAACAAAAGAAAGCAATGCAGGCTCCCAAATTAAAAAGAGTTCACACTACCTACTAAAGCACAAAGAAAAAATGGAAGCTGTGCAGGCGTGCATTAAATAAAGGTTTCAAGCTGTTGGAAACTGCGGGCTGAACACCTCGCCGAAGCTCGGTGCTTACACCCCAGTCCCATCAAACCCGTGTTATGCGGGTGCTTTAGGTCTCTTTTCACGGTATCCTTCGAGCTTAGATGCTTTCAGCTCTTATGACTTGCGGCGTAGCTGCCCGGCCTGCCCTGTCGGACAACCGGTAGACCAGAGGCCACGAACCACCGTTCCTCTCGTACTAAATGGTCCTTCCGCTCAGACCCTTAACATCTCCAGTAGATATCATACAAACTGTCTCACAACGTTCTTAACCCAGCTCACGAACCCTTTTAATGGGTGAACACCCCCACCCTTGGACGCTTCTGCACGCCCAGGATAGGATGAGCCGACATCGAAGTAGCAAGCCGCGCCGTCGATATGAGCTCTTGGGCGCGACAACTCAGTTATCCCCGAGATAGCTTTTCTGTCATCTCTAGCCCCCATCAAGGAGGACATAGAGGTTCGCTAGACCAAGCTTTCGCTCCTGCGTTCCGTACTCTTGGGAACACAGTTAGGCCGGCTTTTGCTCTTGCACTCCACTCCGGATTTCTAAACCGGATGAGCCGACCTTTGGGCCCCACTGATACATTTTCAGCGGGGTGCCGCCCCAGCCAAACTGCCTACCAACTGGTGTCCCTTGCTTGCGCAAGGTTAGTGATGAAAATTTAGAAGGGTGGTGTCTCATCGGTGTCTACACTTAAACTAGCGTCTAAGCTTTGGCAACTCCCACCTACACTGCACAACCAGACTCACATCACAACAACTAGCTGCAGTAAAGTTCTACGGGGTCTTCGCTTCCCACTGGAGATCTATGGACTTTGCACCATAAAGTTGTGTTCGGGGGACACTAATCTGGGACAATAGAGACTTCGTTATGCCATTCATGCAAGTCGTCAATCAAACGACAAGGTATTACGCTACCTTAAGAGAATCACAGTTATTCCCGCCGTTTACCGGTTCTTAGCTCCGTTGGACCGGAGTTTAAAGTGCCGGCACTGGGCAGACATCACGTCCCATACACACCTTCACAGGCTCGCGAGACGTTGCGTTTTTGTTAAACAGTCGAGCCTCCCTAGTTATTGCACCCTGTAATTGCACCTATACAAGTACAATCGCAGGGACCCCTTCTACCTAAGACACGGGGCCAATTTGTCGATTTCCCTAGATTAGTTTTTTCCCTCATACCTGAGGCTTCTCACCTTGGGGCACCAGTGCTGGTTCTTGGTATAGTTATCTGAAATCCTTTCCTGCTGCCTTTTCACGGGCGCCAGGCATCAACTGAACGAATCAAAGATCCGCTATTCGCAGCTTTTGTCTGCTTCTCATCATTACAATACTCCACAGACATATCCTGCTTAACAAGGACGACAATCCTTGTCAATCTAGCCCGACGCGTTGGCAGCAAAACTTGCGTCACCGCGCGTATCCAGATAGTAAAGGAATATTAACCTTTCTCCCTTTCCCGCGAAGTCGGTTAGGACTGCGGTTAGGACTAACTTACTCTTAGCTGACCTACATTGCTAAGAAAACCTGGCCCTTTCGGTATTCGAGATTCTCACTCGATCTAGATCCTACTACCACCAGGATTCTCTATCCTGCAAGGTCCACATGCACTTACGAACATGCTTCTGCCCTTGCAGAATGCCTACCTACTCATCATTATCCTAAGGATAATGTGCTGCAGTATCGGTGACAGGTTTAGTCCCGTCCATTTTCAGGGCACAAGACCTTGACGGGTGAGCTGTTACGCTTTCTTTAAAGGATTGCTGCTTCTAAGCAAACCTCCCCGCTGTCTCTGGTGTCATACACCTTTCACCCTTTAACACTTAACCTGCACTTTGGGACCTTAACTGCAGTGAGGGTTGTTCCCCTCTCGGAGCGCAAGCTTACCCCAGCGCCCCCGTTTCCCGGCTTCTACGATGCCATGGCATTCGGAGTTGAACAGAGGAGTGAAGGATTTCTCCCCCGGGCTCCTCAATCCGTAGCTCTACCTCCATAGCTATCTCAGCCGAGACCGGACTTCGGCCCGATTCGGTAGGAACCAGCTATTACCGGTCTCGATTGGCTTTTCACCCCTAGTCGCAGATTAGAAGAACACATGCCTGTAGCACCTCTTCGGGCCTCCACGAAGCATAAACTCCGCTTCACCCTACCCACGACTAGATCGACCGGTTTCGGGTCATAGCCAAGTGACTTATGGCATTTTCATACCATTCTCCTTGCAAGCTGCGAGATCTCGGTTTCCCTTTGAGTGCGGGCTTTACACCCTTACTCTCGCCACTTAGCTATACTCCCTGGTCCGTTTTTCAAAACGTACGGTAGAACACCTAAGTGCCCTACCTCACTATAACCACAAGATTTCGGGGTCTTTTAACTCCCTGCTAAGGGTTCTTTTCAACTTTCCCTCACGGTACTAGTGTGCTATCGGACTCGAGACGTATTTAGGGTTGGAAGTTGATGCCTCCCAGATTTACGCTTCATATCCAAGAAGCGCTACTCAGGAACTCTGCACACCTCTCCAGCCTTCGCCTAAGGGGCTTTCACCCTCTATGGCATTCCTTTCCAGGAAACTTCAGCTGGGCTGGCTTAGGTTAAAAGCAGGTCCTCAACACCACATCTCCTTCGCATTTCTGCGTAGGATTCAGTTTGCCCTATACCGTTTTCGCTCGCTGTTACTCACGGCATCTCAATTGATTTCTTTTCCTCTAGGTACTAAGACGCTTCAATTCCCTAGGTTCCTCACCCTCTCGGGTTACCCGAAGGTAAGATGTCTCATTCAGGAATCTTAGGTTCAACGGCTGCATGCACCTCGCCTAAGCATTTCGTAGCTTGCCACGCCCTTCTTCAGCGCCTCGAGCCTAGTCCTCCATCTTGTGGTTTACAACTTTATTTAGTGCACGCCTATGCACAGCGCCATGAACATCTAACGGATGCTAGTCTACCCTTAAGCTCCTGCTTCCAGGGACATGGACACCCTTACACCTTCTCCCGCGAGAAGATGCGCATTGTATCAAGTGAATGATGAATGTGAATGGACCGGTCGGGATTCGAACCCGAGGCCCCCGCCTTTCCTGAAGGCGATATGCAAGGGCGGTGCTCTACCAGACTGAGCTACCGGCCCATGAATCGTGAGATGTATGGGTAGATATTGGCTGTGGCAGTGAAAATAAATAGGAGGTGATCCAACCGCAGGTTCCCCTACGGTTACCTTGTGACGACTTAACCCTTCTTACTGAACCTAGATTCGAATCAGGCCAAAGCCTGAACCTCACCTAGACCCTGCTCGAATGGTTTGACGGGCGGTGTGTACAAGACACAGGGACGTATTCACCGCTCGCTGATGACGAGCGATTACTAGGAATTCCAGCGTCATGAGGGCGGGTTGCAGCCCTCAATTCGAACTTGGACAGGGTTTAGAGGATTAACTTCTCCTTTCGGAGTCGTAGCCTATTGTCCCTGCCATTGTTGCGCGCGTGTAGCCCAGGAAATTCAGGGCATACCACCTACCGTAGCCTGCACCCTCCTCCTTGTTTCCAAGGCAGTCTCTACAGTGTGCCCGGTCACCCCGGAGGGTCCGGTTGCAAGTGTAGACGCAGGTCTTGCTCGTTGCCAGACTTAACTGGACACTTCACAGCACGAGCTGACGGCGGCCATGCACCTCCTCTCGGCGCGTTAGGTAAGACCTTTAATCTGACCTTCATTCTGCCGTCGTTCCTGGTAAGGTTTACGGTGTAGAATCTGATTAAACCGCACGCCGCACTCCTTGTAGTGCGTCCCCGCCAATTCCTTTAAGTTTCAGCCTTGCGACCATACTTCCCAGGCGGCGAACTTAACACCTTCGCTCCGGCACTGCACATTCACGGAGAATGCGCAACACATAGTTCGCAGAGTTTACGGCTGGGACTACTCGGGTATCTAATCCGGTTTGCTCCCCCAGCTTTCGTTCCTCACCGTCGGACCCGTTCTAGACAGACGCCTTCGCCACAGGTGGTCCTTTAAGGATTATAGCATTTTACCGCTACCCAAAAAGTACCTCTGTCTCCTCCCGGTCCCTAACCAGGTAGTATTTCTTGCCATTCGCTAGGTTAAGCCTAACAATTTCACAAAAAACTTACCTGATCGGCTACGAACGCTTTAGGCCCAATAATCGTGACCCCCACTAGTGGCGCCGGTGTTACCGCGGCGGCTGGCACCGGTCTTACCCACCACTTATTCGCCAAGTTTTTTACGCTTAGCAAAAGCCAGCTAGAAGCTAGCACTTTGGGTTCCCTTATCGCACTTTCGTGCATTGTAAAGGTTTCCCGCCTGCTGCACCCCTTGGGGCTAGGGCCCTTATCTCAGTGCCCTTCTCGGGGCTCGGACTCTCATCCCCCCTACGGATCTTTGGTTTGGTGAGCCATTACCTCACCAACAGCCTAATCCGCCGCCGACTCATCCTCAGGCGCCGGAACTTTCGAGGAAAGCGCATTCCAGCCTCAATCCCCTATCCGGTATTAGCCTCAGTTTCCCAAGGTTATTCCAGACCTGAGGGCAGATTATCGACGTGTTACTGAGCATTATGCCGGTGACTCCGAAGAGCCCCCTAGACTTGCATGGCTTAGTGGAACCCAAATAGCAGCGGTCTCCCGCAGGATCAACGGGAAATAAAATAAGGCCAAAAACTGAAACTACTATTAAATGTACGCTTCATCAGAAGAAGCGTTTTGCACTACCACAATCTACCATCTACCCATACATCATACTTGATAATTCAATCAAGCACTCATTATTATACGGCAGCATCCATCCGCCGTATTGTTATCCTTGATATAAGGATTATTTAGAATGGAGGTGATATCCAGGAAGATATCACGAATCTATCTCCTTGGCTGTATAGTATGTTGGAGGCAACTAATATATAAACGTTTCGGTGATTTGTGACTGTCAAGTCTCGTCTTGATTTTTAGCAGGTTTAGATGGTTTGAGAGTCTAAAAATAGATTTTGCTTTATATTTGCTTGCCCATTAATTCTACATTCTTTCTTTTTTCTTTAGAAAACTTCTTTTTTTTTCAGCAGCTGCATTGTTCCCTCTAGTTCTTTTCTTTAGATATGTAGCTCAAATATGACCTAAGTTGGAGCAAAAAGTCTGGCAACTCTTGCAAAGAGTTGTAAGAAAGTGAAGAAAGAAAACTTTATCTC
>JBDRFS010000032.1:0-9820 GCA_043818535.1 Candidatus Woesearchaeota archaeon | reverse complement strand
CAGTTTGCTGAAAATATTCGCAGAGTTCATTGTAAGGAGCAATATATTTTGACTCCTTCCTTACTGATATACCTTTCTCATAATTGCTCTTACCTCTGAATACATAATACTTCCCTTTAAGCTTTTTCCGAAAGTAATAAGCCATATTTAGATAGGTATCATCAAAGTATATAAATGTTTCGTTTTCCCCTCTAAAAATTAAGGGAAGAATTATAAAGATAGGTATCACTACCAAAAAACATAGAAAATAATAAAGGGCAGGTTAACGACGACAGAATATAAGGAATTTCAAGAATCTAAATTAAAGTGTCGAATGTGGGATAAAAGCAAGAATTATACGGTAAAATCCACTAATGAGGGGTCTTCTTCGTTAGGGTCAATCTCTGTCTTGTGTTTCTTTTTCTTCTCTTTTTGGGGTTCGTATTCTGGATTTTCTAACGGTAATCCTAAAGGGACAGGATCATACTTATTTTTCCTTTTTTCCCTTTCCTCAATTATGTACGCAGGAAGAATCTTCTCTTTGTCGCACAGGTTCTCCAAAAATAGGCTTTTGTAAACCATTTTCTTAGTATTGTTTATCCCTTTAGAACTATATAAAGCTTTTTGTATCTTGCTTTTTTTTAGCAGCCTGCACTGCTGCTTTTGTTTCAAAAGAAAGCCTTGCGATTCACTGACACAGGAGATGCAATGCTGGCTTCTTACAAGAAATATGTTGGCAATGGCAGTTTTTTTCCCTGCGAAAACAATTTAAAGACTCGTGGCAGATATTATTAGTAATGGAACAGATTAGTGTAGAGGAAAGCAGCTCTCTAATGAGAAGCTATGGAATCCCTTTGCCTAAAACTGTTGTTGTGAAATCAAAAGCAGAAGCAATAAAGGCAGTCCGCAACTTAGGCTTCCCGGTTGTTATGAAAGTTCTTTCTTCAAAGATACTGCACAAGAGCGATGTTGGAGGAGTAAAGCTTAACATAAGATCTGAATCTGAGGCAGAAAGGGCTTATGATGAGATCATCAAGATTAAGGATGCTGAAGGGGTAATTGTCCAGAAGTTCTATGAGGGGCACTGGGTGATTGTTGGGATGAAAAGGGACCCACAGTTCGGGCCGGTGATAGCCTTTGGGCTGGGGGGAGTTCTTGTTGAGATAATGAGGGATGTTGTTTTGAGGATAGCTCCGGTAAGCATTAAGGAAGCAAATGAGATGATCCACGAGATAAAGGGGGCAAGCATACTCAAAGGTGCAAGAGGGGGCGTTAGGGGGGACTTAGGCAAAGTAGCTTCGGTAATTGTTAAGCTATCGAAGCTTGCCCTGGAAAATAAACAAATCAAGGAGATTGATTTGAATCCACTGGTTGTTGATGAGAAAGGGGCAGTGGCAGTTGATGTGAGGATACTTAAATGAACAAGCTTTTCAATCCAAAGTCTGTAGCTGTTGTGGGAGCATCAAGGTACAAGGCTAAAGTGGGCTATGGCGTGATAAAAAACCTTGTTAAGGGAGGCTATTTCAAATCTAAATTTAACAAGCCTTTCAAGGGGAGGGTTTATCCAGTCAATCCACATGCCACTTCTATTTTAGGATTAAGGTGCTACAAAAGCCTGGCTGGCATAAGGGGAGAAGTAGACCTTGCTGTGATTGCTGTGCAGGCTTCTTTGGTTCCTCGGATAATGGATGAATGCTTGAAGAAGAAGGTTAAGGCAGTAATTGTTATATCCGCAGGGTTTGCTGAGCTTGGGGAAAAAGGGAAAGAGCTGCAGCAGCAGATTGCAGATAAGGCCAGGGGAAAAATCACTTTAGTAGGCCCTAATTGTTTGGGAGTAATACATCCGTCTTCCGGGCTTAATGCGAGCTTTGCCCCTGCAATGCCGCCTTCCGGGAATGTCGCATTCATATCACAGTCAGGAGCTTTGGCAGACAGCGTTATAGACTGGGCAATCTCATCTGGCTATGGCTTCAGCAAGCTTATTAGCTATGGCAATGCGGCGTTGGTTGGGATTAATGATCTTGTGGAATACTTTTCCAAGGACAAGGAGACAAAGGCGATTGCAATCTACCTTGAAGGGCTGAAGGATGGAAGAAGGTTTATGAGGGCAGCAAAGGGATGCAAGAAGCCTATTATTGTCTTGAAGGCAGGGAAGACAGAGCACGGAATGAAAGCCATAGGCTCGCATACAGGAAGCCTTGCTGGTTCTTATGAGGTTTACATGGCTGCCTTCAGGCAGTGTGGAGTAAAGGCTGCGGAAACTTTAGAAGAGCTGTTCAGCTTTGCTGATGTCCTTGCCTCACAGCCTAGGCTTAAGAAGAATTCTGTTGCAATAATCACAAATGGCGGGGGATGCGGGGTGCTGTGTGCTGACTATTGCGAATCAGAAGGCCTGAAGCTTGCTAAGCTTAGTGAAAAGATGCTCAAGAAGATTGACCGGAAGATGCACCCGGCATACTCCAGGAGTAACCCTCTTGACCTTGTAGGGGATGCCCTGCCTGAAAGGTATGGGGCAGCAATAAATGCAGTGCTTGGAGAGAAGAACGTTTCTGGAGCAATAGTCATACAGACATTGCAGACAATGACAGACACTGTGAAGGATGCTCAGATTGTTGTGAAGGCTAAAAATAAGTTTAAGAAGCCTGTTCTTGCAGTGTTTTTAGGCGGAAAGCTGACAGAGCCGGGTGTTGAACTGCTGAAGAAGAATAATGTGCCTTGTTATGCAGAGCTGAAGGATGCTGCAAGGGCGATGAGAGTCCTTTTAAGCCTATAATTCTTGTTAAGTAAAATAAATTTTAGGAGCACAAAGTTTTTATCTAATCCTACATTAGATTTGCTTATGAAATTCACAGTTGAAGAGGCAATTAACTTTGCTAAAAAGGATCGTATTAATGAATGGATACATAAATTTTTAACAACGGCCGGTAAAAATAATCATTTATCAGAAATCATGAAACATCAGGGACATTTTTATGGACCTATAGAAATCTCATTCCAAAAACTGAAGAGATGTTGTGGACCTGAGAAAAATATGAAGTTCCATGAATCTAAAGACAAATGGGGTGAGATAATTGCAACCATGATTTCTGAAATTAAAGATGGCTGGCAAGTTCCACCATTAATTGTTTGGCAGATCAACAGCAACTTATCAATTGCAGACGGGAACCATAGATTTGAAGCATTAAAAAAATGTGGTTTTAACAAATACTGGGCTATAATCTGGTTTAAAAGTTCTGAAGATTTTAAAAGATTTAAGTGTCCCTAAAAATTACTCCTCCGTTGCTCGGCTTCAATCTGCGGACTTAATCCACGCAGGATTTCTGGTCGAGCCTAGCCATAATCCCATAGAAAAGAAACTAAAGCGTGCTTCTATTTCTTCTTCATAAGTCCAATGTCAAGAAAAAACTGCCTCATCACGCTGAAGATATCTCTATTCTTCACTTCAGGCCTCTCATTGTACTCTATTCCGATTAAATTAGCAGCCAGCCTTTTATAGGCTACAGCAGACCTGGACCTCGGATGTGTGAAGATTACAGAATCTTTAAGCACCAGGGCTTCCCTCATGGCCCGGTCTTCCGGCACAACCCCTATTACAGGATGGTCTAGCAGTGTTTCAACATTCGGCAATGGGACGTCCAGAGACCTGGATTTTGCCCTTGACACCACTACGCCAAGAACATCCTTCTTCTTTTTCTTTGCAATTGCAATCGTCCTAAGAGCGTCTGTAATTGAAGGCAGCTCAGGGTTGGTTATAATGATTATCTCATCAACAGCATCCATTGCATTAAGCGCTTCCTGGCCTAAACCTGCTGCCCCGTCAACTATGACAAAATCCGGGCTTAATTTGCCAAGCTCCTTTATGGCTTTTGGAAGTCTTTCAGGCCTGATATTTTCAAGGTCTTCTATTGCTATTGATGCGGGCACAATCTTCGTGCCTCTTGGATGCACATAAATAGCATCTTTTATCTTGCTTTTGCCTTGAAGGACATGGTGGAGATGTACAGGCGCTACAGGAAATCCCAGATGGATGCCTACGTTTGGGGTTGTAAGGTTAGTGTCAACTACAATTACGTCCTTGCCAAAATTGCTGAGAGCAGCGCCTAAAGAAATTGATGTGGATGTCTTGCCAACTCCTCCCTTCCCTGAAAATATGCCTATATATCTTGTCATTGTTTCATTAGTGAGTCAATGTAGGTTATAAAGTTTTTTGTTTTTTCAGCATAATCCTTGAGAGTTTCTATGTTTACCTCTACGTCCTTTGTCACGAGTGCTACATTCTTCCTGTACTCTTCCCTCTTTTTGTATTCTGAATTGACAATCTTCCTTAATGAGCAGTAGAAGTCAACAAGGTCCTTTACTGTCTTGTCTTTTGGGAATATATTTTCAATGTTCTGGCACCTTACAAGGGGAACCGGGGGTATGAAGGATATCTTGCCTTCCTTTTTTGCCCATTCCATAACTGCCTGGATTTCCAGGTCTATTGTGCTTACAAGCCTTGTTAGGACATTCCTTATTATGTCAACTGTTCTTGTGTACTTAAGGGTGACATGTATTAAATGGTCAACCCTCTTGTACTCGTCGAATGCATCATATAATTCTAACATCTTATCGTCCTGTTGACTTGACTTATGAACTCCTTTGACTGTGCAAGGTATTCCTTGACTTTTTTTATGTTGAGCACCTTCATCTTGTAGGTATCTGAGCATATGACGAACTTGTCTCTCCTCACAAACTCCATCGGGCTCTTTTTCTTTGCTTCCACAAAGGATTTGAGGTCCCGGATGAGCAGCACGTGCTTCCTGTCTATGTTGTAGCGCGGCATGGAGTGCCTTGAAAAAAGGTCAAGCTCATCCTGAAAGCTTCCCTGCGGCCTCATTATCCGCTTGTAAAGCCTGTCGTAGTAAAGCACTGCATCCATTCCTGTACTCACGCTTTTTGAAAGGTTCTCGACAACAGTATAGAGCAGCTTTATTTCGTTGACAACTGGGTATGTGATATATGTTAGGTGATCAGCCCTGTTCATAAGGGTGTTTGCCTCAGCCAGTAGCTGCTTTAGCTTTTCCATTTTAGGATTGAAGCTTGAGTATTGCTTCGGCCATGTCTCCTTTGGTTTCCTCTAATGCTGTTCGTGCTTCCTCCTTTGTGCATTTTGCCTGTTCGGCAACAAGCTCGATGTCTTCTTCCTTGATTGTAGAGAGCTTTTCTATCTTGCCTGTGATCTGCAGGCTTTCCTGCCCGCTCATCTTTATTTTCATGACTTCAGGATCTTTTACTGCGTAATCTCCATTTTTTGTCTTTATTATTACTTCAGTAGCTTCCATGTCCTCTTGCTGGATGCCCATACGTTTCATTGCCTGGCGCATCATCGCTGGGTTTAGGTTCGGCATCATTTTATCCTACTGGATTCATCCTGTGCAGTATGAACAGGAAGACAACTACAACCACAATGGCCACTACCACGTACCAAGGGTTGATCTGGAGCTTGCTCTTGTACTCGTCATAGTATCTGATTAGGCCCCCTCCGCTTTGGGGCATCCTTATTTTGTTGTCTTTGGCCATTTCTACTTAGAGTAGTCTTTTGCGGTTTAAAAAGGTTGCGTTGTCATCTAGGTTCTTTTTGGGGGGAACTTCTTCCTGTTTTAGAAGCTTGGGTGCTTTCTTTTGTTGGTGTGGAAAGCTTTCCATGGGGGCAGGAGCAGCAATGCGGGCTGCTGAAAAGAAATACAAAATATTTATAAGGGATATATTGCATTTAGGTATTTATGGGAAGGGATATTGATTTTGATGCATTGGATAAGAAAATACAGGAATTTAGCAATAAATCTAAAAAAGCGCCTGTGGAATTCTTAGTGCCAGAACTGCGAAGGTTTTTCAATATAAGCATTATCAGTTACCTGTCTTGGTGCGAAAGGGACTTTACAAAGGATTTTAATGATTTTTTCTTTGATTATGCGCTTCAAAAGATGGAAAATGACTATACTTGCTATTTTGAGCGTGAACAATTTGAAAAAGATCTTAGTCGATCATCCTGGTGGAAGGCTACGTATGCTGGATGCAATGCCCAAATTGAACATTTCTTAATAGGAGAAGGCCTAGCTGTTGCAGTGCAAAAGCTTGGTTTTGAGGAGGAATATAAGCCAGTACGTGAAATTGAAAAATCTGAACTCCCTGAAAAAATTTACAGATACTTTATAGGCATTGGCTATTTGTATCCTGATAAAGATAAGCTGATTGTGCATCCCAATATGCTGTTCAGCCAAGTGGAAAAAACTTTATATGGTGGAGATTCTACATTCCTGTCCCGTGACTTGATAAGATGCCCGCATCTTCATGTTTCTGGCTCTACTATTGAAGAGCCATTATCTGATGAGGAGCTTTGGGCATTTTGGAGTGACCTGGTTGCACTTAGTCTTGCGGATTTGCCTGAATATAGATTTTATATGCCAAGAGATTTCAGAAGTTCACCTAATAAATTCCAGAGCACTCTTGAACTTGGCAGGAAACTTGTTCCTCAGAGGTATATTGCTTTAGAGCCGAAGATTGAGCAGTTTGAATGGGTTCTTCCAGAAGAAAAGAAAGTGTAGGGAAGCCGTAAGCCGCCTTCTGTAACTCTCGCCTTGGGCGATAGAGTTTCCGGCAATTCAACTTAGCGGCGCAAAGGCCTTGCACCGGTCGGGGCTCGCCGTTCCAACGTTCCCTTATGGCAAGCTCGGCTGGTTAACTCACTTCTGTTGCCAAAAGCTTCGCAAGCCTCATAGCATCCATAAGGACGTGCCGTTTCTGTGCGGTTGCCTCCCGTTTCCGGGACTTCTTTGCAGAAGCAACCGATATGTGGTGGGCGGACTTTCCTCACAACTGGTAGCTCGGTTGACACGCTAGCAGGCATTCGCTTGCGCTCAGCCTACTTACCCATCAACCAACAGCTGCGTAGCCGGTAGCCTCCCTACACCTGTTTTGAGGTAAGAAATACTATAAAAATCATTCCTTTTTGATAAATTTCTTTGCAGCCCCGCAAAGAACTAATGCCAGTCCTGATAGTGCTAATAGTGCCCCCGGACCGCCATCTAGGGCGTGTGTTAGCTTATTCTCTGCAACAGGGCCCATTATCCCTAAATAGTTCATTGCGTCTGTAAATGGTTCCATTGCGAGGGCAATTCTCAAGCCGAGCGTGCTCCCGAGCAGTGCAGCTCCAAACCTGTTGCCCTTCCTCATGACGCCGTAGGCTATAAGGCCGCAAAGGCCAGCAATGCCGCCATAGAATGCCATGTCTCCGGCAGCTTCCAGAGATGAAGAAGCATTGCACATGTGGCGGGTAACTTTGTCATAGACTTCCGGCTGGTACAATACTTTCGTTGCTCCTCCGGCAGCAATCACGCTTACGTCTGCCAGCATGACGTCTCTTAGCTTTACCATATTGCTTTTGCTCTCTCATAAGTACTATATAAGACTTTTTGTGATAACTTTTTGCTTGTGGAGTCCAGGTATTTTTTGCTGTAGGAAATTCTTTCAACCCATATGCTTGGCGATCTTCAGCCACAGAAGATGCAATGCTGGCTTCTTGCCGCCTGAAAAAAGAAGAAAAAAAAGAAGTTACTGAACTCTGACTATTACTGACTTGGTCTTGCTGTCACCGCAATTCTTTACTGCGCAGCTAAGCGTCAACCTAAGCTTATATGTGCCAATAGTAGCATCATCAGGAATATCTACAGCGACAACATCTTCAAAGATTTGACCAGACTCAAGATCTGCGGGACTTTCGTCTGCAATAAACCAGTCCTCTGCATATGCCTTATCCTCTTCATCTGGAAGATCTGTGACCTGAAGCGTGTAACTGAAGGCCCCGCCAGTTTGCCCCCCATTCCTTATGTAGACTTTTATCTCGCCAGCATTCCCCTGTTCAAGCTGCATTGAAGTAGGGTTGACATTTATAGGATCTTCACTTTTACCAAAAAGCGACTGTATCTCCGACTGTGTCCCTTCAAAAACAGTCCTGGATAAGCCTGAAACATCTCCCATAGTGTCATAAACAAACTTTATCCCAAGAATAAGAAGTGTAATGCCTATAACCACAACAATAATAGTGGTCATTGAGAGTTCTATTGCGCCTTTTTTCTTCACTCATATCACCTCATTATTATAATGGGAGGAAAGATATTTAAGCGTTTCTATAGCTTTAATCCTAGAAAACTATATATATTTACAGTGCATAAGGCCTTTTGGTGATAAAATGAATGGAATTTTGAAGGCATTTGTGCCTATGATCCTTTTTGCAGGCGTTTCTTTTGCTGCGGACCAGACAGTGGAGTATAAGCAAGTCGGGGATATTCCCACAGGCATTGACTTTCCAGTGAGCATTGGCGCGGATGTTGCTGACCTGGACAAGGACGGAAGCCTGGAGGCAGTTGTAGGGGTGCCTGAAGGGCTGAAGGTATTGCACGGGAAGCCAGGGCATTATGAGGGGAGATGGCTCTTCAAGACAAATTACCAGTTCTTTTCAATAAAGGCTGCTGTTGCCTTGGGCGATATTGACAATGACAAGGATATTGACATAGCCTATGCCTTGCCTGAAGGCGTAAGGCTGTTTGAGAATGATGGGGCAGGAAGATTTAATGATTTGGGGTGGGTGATTAGAAGCAAGGAGAACACTTCTGCAACAGGCATTGACGTGAAGATGACAGACATAGACTACGATGGCAAGCCAGAGATAGTATACTCAAACTCCGGAGCCATAAGGATTTACACAAGGTAGCCAGAGTACCATCTTAAGAAATTTGCCGAGTATGATTCCTGGTCTATTTTTTTCTTGTAATCAACATATTCATTTTCGGTCATCTGCGCGAGTGTTTTATCGTACCCTTCTGGCATGTAGATGTATCCAAGGTCTGATTTCATCCACTTCTTCTTTCTTCCTCTTGGAGAAGGAGCTAAGGTTCCACTTAGGTCGGATTCAAAGAATATAGGTTCTTCAAGCTTGTCATCTATGTAAGCCAGGCAGCTTTTGAAAGAGCATCCCTTGTCTTCACCAGCAAGCTTAAGTATTCCGTCAAGCCCTAATGTGTCCAAGGCGAAGTTGGTGAATGATCCCGGGAACTTTGGCCACCTGTCTAAGTAGAAGCCTTCGTCTGTTACAATCAGTGGCAATCCTAGCTTCTTGGAGGCGTAAATTGCTTTTATTCTTGCTATTTCCTTTAAGTGATAGCTTCTAGGCTCAAGAAGGTCGTACTCTTTTGCATTGTCAAAGTCTTTTGGGTCCCGGTGTATTATTTTTATGTTGAAGGCTTTTGCACTAATCTTGAGTGTTTCAACCTTGTTCTTGTTTGATGTGAAGTAGTTTATCTTCTTCATGGTGTGGATGGAAGGGTTGTGGATTAATAAAGCTTGCCAAAAGCTTTTTAAATTCTGGAAAAAAGTTTAATAGCAGCCGCAAAGTTTCTTTTGGCTTGGATTGTTTAGCCGGAGAAAACTTTTTGCAAAAGTTCGCGGAGGTATCAGAGCGGTCAAATGAGCAAGGTTCAGAGCCTTGTGGCTTAGTGCCTACGCAGGTTCGAATCCTGTCCTCCGCATATGGACAAGAAAGGATGGAGAAGGGAAGACCTGTATAGCATTATTGTAATTGTTATTGTGGTAGCGATAATGTGGATGGTGTACAAGGGAGTGAAGGCTTCTCTTGGTTGATTTTCTTTCCACAGAGACAAAAGAGTTAATCCCACATTCCGCACCCTATTTGAACAGAATTTGTTATTTTTTTATTAAGTGAGGAGGTATGGTTCCATGTAGTTATTTCCTAGAATTTTTAGTGCTTTTATTCCTTCTGGTCGGATATTTTTGACCTCATATCTTA
>JBDRFS010000031.1:0-22514 GCA_043818535.1 Candidatus Woesearchaeota archaeon | reverse complement strand
GGTATAAGCATTGTCTTCTGTTTATGTAATGAGCTGATATTAGCCCAGTACTGAATATAATTGCCATCATCTACAATTCTAGAACAAGTCCTGTAATCAAGCCTGCATGAAATTTTCTTGTCAAGTGTTCTGAAAGGCTTGTTAGGCTCTTTTTTCATCAGCCTGTAACCATAACGTTCAGCAAACTTCTCCTTCTTATTCTTATAATACTCAACCTTATTTTCCCATTTATCATGCAGGCTAACATAACTCAGCCAGCACTCCAAAGCCTTGTCTCTACATTGCTGGACATAAGCACTGCTCAAACCGGTTGCCCCCATAACATCATATCTATACTCTTCAAGTACAGTAACTATCTCCTTCTTAGACCTGCTGAAGAAACCGCCCCACAGAGAATGGAGAACACTAAGCAAATCAGAATACAGCCAGATGCAGAAAGTTATTTTTGCCGTTAACTTATCGATCTTATTGAGTTTCAAATTAGTAATCCCATAATGTATAGGAACCTTTATTGTCTTATGATACTTCATGACAAAAATAAGAAGGCTAGATCATTTATAAGTGCTACGCGTGTTTGTCATGTCAAGTCGATTATTCTCGGAAAAGTTACGATTTGATAAGACACTCTTGCGGAAAAACTCAAAAAATGATACAAACAGTTTTTGGGCTCGGCTTCAAGAGTTGCAATTCATCTCAGGCTTAAAAGGCCTGGAGTGTTCTTGCAACGCCTCGCCCATAAATCTAGTCTTAATTTTGGAAAACCTTAATAATCCTCATGTCTGCTAATAGGCTATGGGTATCTCAGATAAAACATCCCACTTTGATAATCTCGGCTTCATACCCAAAAGATGGGACAATGAGAAAAGATTCCTCAATCGCACAAAAGGGAGCATCGAAGACTTCTTTTTCTTGCAGGAAATTGCTAAAGAGGGAAACTTCAACCCTACTCTTGAGGGAAAACCTATCGAAATAAGCCTTATTGAAGACATAACCCCGGCATTAGAGAAAACAAGGGACATCTATGGCTATTATCCCATGTATAGTCATGCCTTCACAACAAAAGACATGGAATATGGTGGGCTGCTGGTAAAAAAAGCATGGGGATGCCCTAGTTTCATCCTGATACACGAAGATAATCATGCTACTGATGACCGGACAATGGTGCATGAGCTCGTGCACCAAGCGAGGTTAACCCTAAACCAATGGCCTGTTGCCAGCAGCCTCGCTGACGAATGCTATGCAATAAGGGCAGGGGCACTTTCCAACACCCAATCTTTTGTCCATCAGTTCTTTTACACATATTACGATGATTGCATTGCAAAGTTAGGCGAAGATAACCTTAATTTCCTGAAAAAAGAAGGAGTGATAACAGGAGAGAGGACACATGACTCTTTCATGTTCAGCCTGCTGTACAGCAATGAGGAGATGTTCAGAAGATTCCTTTACCCTTGGACTGCTTCCACACTTGAAGAGGAGTATGTGCCAAAGAACTATCCGCATAGCGCTTCTGCCTTCCTGTTTGGAGGCACCCTCATGACACCAAACCCATATACCTTGCTTGCAGGGATATTTGCGTTGGCCTGGGAATCAAAAGCGCAGTCAAACCAAAGCTACATAATCAACAGCTTTACAAGAGACATTGACATTGCTGAAGATTCGCTTTCAAACGTTTATGGGGAGAAAAATGCAAGGGCAATAATTGGGAGGACTGAGTGGCAAGAAGTTAGAAGCATTGCAATGCTTTCTGCAAATCAGAATGCCATAAAACGCCTCATAGACAAGCAGGACAGCTTCAGGTGGGAAATAATAAGGGAGAAATACACATAGCATCAATCCTATAAGGAGACATGAGACATGAAATATTTTATTGCATTGGCTGTACTCCTGCTTTTGGCAGGCTGTGCGTCTGAAAGCCCCATTGAATCAGAAGCCGCCAAATACTGTGACAAAGAAAATGTAGCAAAGGTTTACACGTGCGGCAATCACATAAGGGTTGTGAGTTCACTTCTTGGCGGAGGCTCAACATACTATAGGGAAGATGGCACAGAAGTCCATTGCCCTGTTGTTGCTCCAACAGCAATGAGTGAGGAGTGCAAAAGCCTTATGTTTGAGAAGGATTGCGAAGAGAAGGAAGTCTGCTGATACCAATTTAAGATACTATTTTCTTAGCAAAAGTTTATAAATCCCCCTCATATTCCAAAAAAAAACATTCATAAGGAGGCAAAAATGGCAAACAAACTTTTACCTCTACTAGGAGGCTTAGCATTAGGTGGCATGGCTCTGGCATATGGAGGGAATGCTTTTGCAAAAGACGATAAGGAAAATACTGAAGAGGTTGATATAGATGAGGATTCCGTTAGTGGAAGGTTTGGCATGGGTGTATCAACAGATTTTGACAACAGTTATGCAATTGAATTTGCCGACATGTGGGCAAATATCGAACTTTTTGAGTACAAACTCAAAGACGGCTCAAAAATGAAGAATAGGCTTGAGATTCAATTATCAGAAGTCATCTCCAATAGGGGTGAGGTCCATTCCTCCCTGGGATACCTTATAGACTTAAAAAGGGATATTACAGTCTATGATAAGCCAACTTTAGTCAAAGAAGTAAGCCACTTATCATTAGGGCCAAGGCTTGACTTTCAATGGAATAGCTATTCTGACCATTACTTAGGAACTGGCTTAGCAATTTCAAAAGGGGTTTATCGAGAACCAAATAACATATCAAAACAGGTTAATAAGTATCTAATATCTGTTGGAGCAAGCGTAGGCTCATTAGGGCTTAGTAAGGATTCCCATAGTTTGGGCATGGCACTAGGAATAAAAGGGATAACAGAAGGTCGGATATCAAAGAAACTAGGAATTGGATTCTTTGGAGAGTTTGATGCAGTTATTCCGTTTGAGAAAAGCCAAGGCACTAAAGGCATGATATCACTCAACCCTTACCTAAAATTCATAACCCAAAAAGAAGATACAATAAACTTTGGACCTATAGTCCGGCTTGTGGGGGATGGAAAAGATAATAGGCTTGAAGCAATGCTTGTGCTTAACTGCACTAAGTAACCACATAGATTTTTGAAAGTCTACTACTTAACAACAATAGCAGGCTTCCCAGGCATGGCATGGGCTGCTTTTGCCTCAGAAGAGTCTTCAGCCTTTTCAACAGTTACATTAGAGGAAAACTCGGCTGCTAAAAATTCCTTGTTCTCATTAAGGGCATTAAGCTCCTGTTCCTGAGTTACAACAACTTTTGGAAGCTTAGATGGGTTCTTCACAAACATTGGAACTAATTTGCTGACCTCCTTCCCATGATCCTTGTCCATACAGCTCCTTATCAGCTCCCCAACATCCCTTGTCTTCTCCATCTCCCGCTTCAGCTTCCTGGCAAAGCCATACTTCCATGATGCAGAGACTATTATCTTTATCTCTTCAGGCTTCTCTATCTTAGCCATCTTAATTATGCCGCTTATGTCAGCAACCAATCCAAAAGCAGAGTCATGGGCAGCTTCTGCCACTAAATTGATCTTGCTCTCATCAGATTCAGGCCACTCAGCAACAGAAACAAATGGCTGATTCCCTAAAACCTCCCAAAACTCTTCAGCCAGGTGGGGGCATATAGGAGAAAGCGCCCTTACAAACTTTCCTGCATCGTCTTTGCTGCATCCCTTCTCAATTGCAGAAAACATGTCCTTCAGCTTTATCACCGCAAGATTGTACTTCAACTGCTGGATGTCAGAAGCATACTCTTTAAGCAGCCTGTTAAACCTGCTTGCGTTAACAATATCTAAGACCCCTTCTTTAAACCCTTCAAAGAAATACAGCATCTTGTTCACAAACCTTAGGCTTCCGCTTATGCCTTCATCGCTCCATTCCAAATCCTTGTCAGGAGATGCTATTGAAACCAAAAATAATCTTGCAGTATCTATGCCCAGAGTTTTGCTTATCTCCTCAGGCAGCACAACATTCCCTTTTGACTTTGACATTACTGCCCCTTCCTTGTGCAGCATGCCCTGGTTGAACTGCCTGTAAGTTGGCTCGTCAAAGCCCAGCATCCCAATGTCCCTAAAAAACTTGGTATAAAACCTGAAGTATATGAGATGCATGCACGCATGCTCCTTGCCACCTATGTAAAGGTCAATAGGCATCCAGTACTTGGCCTTCTCCTTAGAAAATATCTCATTATTGTTCCGTGCATCTGTATAGCGCAAAAAGTACCATGAGGAGTTGACAAAAGTGTCCATTGTATCGGTTTCCCTTCTTGCCTTGCCCTTGCAGTTAGGGCATGTGGCATTAACGAATTTCTCACTGCTTGCAAGAGGATTGCCCTCTCCAAACTTGACATCTTCTGGCAGCTCTATTGGCAGTTCATCTTCCGGCACTGCAACAATCCCGCACTTTTCGCAATAGACTATGGGAATAGGAGTGCCCCAGTAGCGCTGCCTTGAAACAAGCCAATCCCTAAGCTTGAACTGCAACGACTTCCTTCCAAGGCCTTTCTTCTCAAGGGATTTTGTAATCTCATCTATTGCATCCCTGTTGTTCATGCCGTCAAATTCTGCAGAGCCAACAAGATTGCCATCAGCTGTATAAGCCCGGAGCATCTTCTTTGCATCCAGGGCATGCGCATCAGGCTGTATAACCACTGTTATTGGAATATTATATTTCTTGGCAAACTCAAAGTCCCTCTGGTCGTGGGCAGGGACTGCCATTACCATCCCAGAACCATATTCCGCAATAACAAAGTTTCCTGCGTATACAGGAACACTATCTCCTGTCAAGGGGTTGATGGCATAGCTGCCTGTAAAGGCCCCTTCCTTGTTCAGCTCTTCTGCGTCTTTCTCGCTGGTTGACTTTATCTTCTTCAGGAAATCCTCAACCTCTTTTTTCTGCCCAGGCTTCACCATATCCATCAGCTTAGGATGCTGAGCTGCTATTACCATGAATGTTACTCCATAGATTGTATCAGGCCTTGTGGTAAATATTGTCCATTTCTTGCCATCTATTGTAAAGTCAATTTCAGTGCCATGGCTCTTCCCAATCCAGTTCCTTTGCATTGCCTTGACATCATCAGCCCAGCCCTTAAGGGAGCCTATGCTTTCATACAATTCGTCTGCATAATCAGTTATCTTAAAGAACCATTGCTCGAGATGCTTTATCTCAACCTGAGTGCCACTATGCCTCCAGCACTTTCCATCATGCACCTGCTCATTGGCAAGCACTGTGTTGCATTTGCTGCAGTAGTTTACCGGGGCCTTTTTCCTGTATGCTATGCCTTTTTCAAGCATCTTTAGGAAGATCCACTGGTCCCATTTGTAATAAGAGGGATCATGTGTCTTAACTACCCTATCCCAGTCATAGCTCAAGCCTAATTCCTTCTGCTGCCTGATGAAGTTGGCAATAGACTTTTCAGTGTATTCTTTTGGATGGACTCCTTCTTTTATTGCTGCATTTTCTGCAGGAAGCCCCAGGGAGTCATATCCCATTGGATAAAGGACATTATGGCCTTTCATCCTCATGAACCTGGCATAAATGTCTCCTATTGTGTAATTGAATGCGTGGCCCATGTGCAGGCCAGAGCCGGATGGGTAGGGAAACATCTCCAGGACATAGAACTTCTTGGCTTTATCTTCTGCTGCCTTGAATATCTTGGCTTCTTCCCACTTGTTCTGACATTTTTCCTGGATTTTCTTGAAGTCCGCCATACTCGTATAAGACTTGAGGAGAGATATTTAAAAGTTGCTATTTTTTTGGCAGCTGGCTTGGGGAGTTTTGGCGGGGGTAGGGGCTTTTTAGCCGTTCCCACGTTTATCCTTTGATTAGAGCATCATATTAGCTATTCAAGTAGCCACTCCCATACAGACTTTATTCTTCTGTATTTTTAGTTACTTTACTAGATTCTAAGGATTTGTCCAATAGTCTCCTGCCCCCCAAAATCAAAGCAGGTCCCGCATATAGGAATCCCCTATAAAAGCCTGCAAGCCCTTCGCTGGGCAAAGTTTCTCCTGTCACTGCATAGGACAGGACTTCTCCGGCAAGACCTGCTCCAATCAACCCGAGCATAATCTTATTAAAGTGCTTTTCAATTACTGAATCTATGTTTTTCATTTTTTATCACCAAACAATCGTATCAGCAACAGGCATATTAATATTGGTAGTTCATTATGAACCACTAAACGAAAGATTTAAATAAATACATTATCCCATAGTAAATATGGAACACGAATTACTCAAGAGATTAGGCATGAATGAAAATGAAACCAAAATCTACTTGTTCTTGTTAAAGACAGGGACATCGACAGCACCCCAGATCTCCAAATCTACAGGCATAGACAAGGCGACTATTTATAGGGGCTTAGATAATTTGATTAAACTAGGCTTTGCTAGTGAAACTATAATTGATAAAATAAAGAGATTCACTGCATCACCGCCACATAAACTGCTTGATAAGACAGAAGAACTAAAAGAAGAATTAGAAAAAGTAGTGCCAGAGTTGCAAAAATTAACTGTATGGCAAAGAACTACTGCACAAGTAGAATTATACCAGGGAAAAGAAGGGATTAAAACTATAATGCGAGATATTCTAGAAGAGGGAAAGCCCTATGTTATTATGGGGCATGCAGAAACGTTTTTTGATGAGGTTCCTGTTTATTGTGATATCTGGATCAGTAGAATAGAAAAAAAGAAAGTGAAAGGCAGATTGCTATGCCCAAAGGATGAATTCATCAAAATCGCCAAGACAGAAGAGTTAAGGTATCTTCCAAAAGAATTAACAGCATTAATCTCTACTTGGGTTTATGGGGATAAGACGGCACAGTTTATTATGACCCAGCCAGCCTATGTTGTTCTAATCAAGAATAAAGAAGTAGCGGAGAGCAATTGGAAATTATTTGAATATATTTGGAAAAACGCTAAAAAGTAATCCTTTTAGAGAACATTTCCTTCAATACCATAATTGGTTTTAACGCTGTCAGTCCAGCTGCTCATTTATCTTGTCTTAATTTATTGGCAGCTGGCTTGGGACTTTTGGTTGGGGTAGGGGCTTTTTCCGTTATACACTTTCCTACAAAAGCGTAAGATTTCCGAAAAGAAACAGCAAAGGATATAAAGAATAAGAATAACATAAAAGACATGGCAAAGAAAGAATATGAGTTTACAAACAAGAAACTGGAAAAGTTGACAAGGAGGGTTCAGGAAGCAGTTAAGAAAGGAACATACCCCAAATATAAGGGAATGAGCACAATGGAATTGTTAAGGGAACTTAGAAAGAACTAGATTTTATTGATCTTCACCCCATACATCAAGCCTAATTTCTCTGAAAAGTCCGTGTCCTGAGTAAAGAAAGCTTTGCAAGAATTTTCAACACAATTACTGAATATTAATGCATCAACTGGACCAAGAAAAGTATCAAGGTCAAGCATATCTACTGACATAGTAATACAGCTCTTTGAAGGAGTATGCACAACAATATGCTTATCCCTGAGAAGATAATTGAGGAGAATTAAGGCTTCATCGCCAGCCTTATGCTCCATGAATCTATAGATGCCCCTCACAACTTCCCCCAAAACAAATGTGGAGGTTTCAAGTCGGTACTTGCACCCAGCAATGTTGAATATCTTTTTGCATTTTGCTGCATTAGGCTGTTTCATTATTACTTCCAGAAATATAGAACTGTCCAAAAAACATCTCGGCAAGTTCTCCCACTTCCTTTCAAGGCGTTTTCTGGTCTTGGATTTCATATATGCCTAATTGAAGAAATCCTTAATAAGCCTTTACAAAAAAAACAAGGTCTTTTTCCTAAGGATACGTAAATTTTTCGAGATATTGCCATAATTGGTTTTAACGCTGTCAGTCCAGCTACTCATTTATCTTGTCTTAATTTATTAGAAGCTGGCTTGGGGACTTTTGGTTGGGGTTATGGTTTTCTAGGTAAACTATATAAATCTAAGGAATATAAATTATCTAAAACTAATGGTGGTGATAAAATGAAAAAAGAACTTGCATTGGCAGGATTATTGGGCTTTGCTGCAGCAGGATGCGCCGCAACACAGACGAGGATAATAAATGAAACGCCTTCAGAGCTGAAGGTTGCAATAGAAAAAGAGAACATCATTTTCACGTATAACGGCAATTTCTGTTATTGGGAAGATATCAAGGACCCTTTTGGAAGAACAGTGGACAGCTCCGGAGTAGAGACTGCCTCCTATTATTACCACACCATGGTCTTTAACTTTGGCTGTGACGACAAGGTGGATGCATTTTTGTATGAGAGCTACAATATAAAAGAAGATGGCTCAAGGGTTGATTTCGAGGAATATGGCATAGAGCGCGATAAGCTGGCTGACTATGCCAAGTGGAATCAAGAATTAGCAAAGGAAATAAGCGGCATTTTTCTTGACTTGGATTGCGACTTTAAGTATTTAAAAAAGGAGTACGGGCTTGACAAGTTAATGGGTAAGTGGGAAAAGAAGCAATAGGCTACCAGTCATACCTGAAATTAAACGTCAGGCTCTGAATATCCGAGTTAACATAAAACTTTAATGGGACAGAGGGCTTATCCGCATCCATGCCCAGTGCAGTCTTCACAAGGTAAGAGATTTCCTGCCACCTTAGGATGGTCTCAACAATTGTTGCTGCAGTCATCAGGGGATAGGCATAATCCAGGGCAGTCTCGTCCTGCTTGACTATTGCATAGTATTCCCCTTCATATGACAATGAATGCGGGGCATAGGAGTCCAGCTTCTGATAGTCAGGCTCAAGAAACATATCTCTTAATCCATTGTTGATGTCATCATTCCTTTGATCCAACCCAGCATAGAACTTCAAGGTTGAGGATAATACATACCTGAAGCGGTCAAGCATCATCATGAGGGAAGTTGTGGCAATAGCCTTCCTCATACTCTCATCCATGTTATCATCATGAATAAGGTAATCTGTCAGTATGCCGTTAGCCATTGTAGAGAAAGCAACACCGCCAAGATCAGCAAAAGGGTGCGGCCTGGACTTGGATATGTCAAATCCTTCAGGATAGTTTCCTTTCACGCTTGCAATTGTATTGCCCTCAAACAACGAGAACTCGATGTCCCTGTAATTCAGCTTGTCCATGATGCAGTAATGGCCAAACTCATGAAAGCCTAATGTGGAAATGTAGGCTGTGGGGAGTGTCCATAAAAGGTCCAGCAGCATTCTTTCTTTTCCTAATTTCTTCTCGGCTGGAACCAAATCAAGAAGAAGGCAGTCCTCCTGAGCATAATTCAAGGAACCCTCAAGGGCTGAAGCCTTTAATTCTGGAAGCGGGGTAAAAGCCTCTTGCTGCTCATAGCATTCAGCCTGCGCACTGTATAATCCAAAAGCTAATGCTCCTGCTGCAACAAGTTGTTTAAGCATTTTACTCACTTTAAGCTTTAATTGAGCTATATAAATCATTCGGAAATTTGGTCTTAAAAGCATGAAATTAGGCAGCCTGCGCTTTTGGGTTTGTTGGCGTGGAAGTCCTTATATGGCTTTTATCTGCCTAATATGGTTTGTGAGGATGAATCTTTCCAAGACGAGGCAGGCACGGAAATTTCAATACCATTCGTACTTCAGGTTGGCTGTGGCCTCTTCCCCATCAGAATGTACCCAGAACTTAAGCCCTGGAGAAGGCCTCTTTGCATTGCCACCACAAAACTTCTTAATATAATAGGAGGCCTCATCCAACCTCATAAAGAGCTCTGCAGCGCTTCCAAGAACAAGAAGGAGGTAGCCTCCCTTCAGCATCTTCCTTTCCGCACGCAATCCGCCCCAATGATACTTGTCAGCCTCATCTATCAAGTAATTCTGGTTCTTCATTGGGTCAGCGAGCATGCGTTTCAGTGAAGGATCCAACATCTGCTCTCTATTGAAAACATCATACAAAGGATAGTGGGAAGTGATCTTATACCTGAACATTTCATTAGATGGGACTAAGGAATCCGCTGCAGAGAGCTTGTTCCTATTGCCAAACAAATCCTCACCCAGAAGGCAGCTTGTTTCAGTGCGGGCTTCCTTAAGCTTCAGCTCTTCTGTCCATCCAAGAAAGCTCTTTTCAACTCTTTCCTCAAGCGGCTGCAGACCATTGCCCTGGACAGGGAATAAGCTCAATATCCCGGCCGCCAGAATATTTCCCAATATCATCTTAAAACATCATTCTAGGGGATACCTCAAAAATGCGGCAACCCCTCCTAGGTCCTTCAGCTGCATCCCCTCTGGAGTGTCTGTAGATATGAACTGAAATTCTGTGCCTGAGCTGTCTGCCTTCTCTTCCAACTCTTCCGCAAGCTCATCATCAACTGTGTCTGATACAAGGATCTTTGAAACCGCATTGAATTTTAGGGCTTTTTCAACTTCTTCCTTGCCATAAGCCACCATGTTAGGCTGAGTTGCCAACAGCTTGAGAAACTTCTGCACAGCATCCTTCTCTTCTGTTATTGCCTCTTTTGCCAGGGCACTGCTGCTCTTTTCAACAAGCTCGTTCAATCCAAATTCTCCGGTATAGCCCAGGTCTTCCACAGTAATAATCTTGTCCTTCAGCTGCTGGTTAAGCTCGGCTTCCCTCAGGAACTGCTCCTTTGTCGGGCCCGGGCCTCCAACGAGTATGCCTTTAAGGTTCTTCATTCCAAGAAATTCCTTGTTGGCAACAGAGGCAACCCTCCTGAAGAACTCCTTTGCAGCATCTTCCCTCAGCCTCTCATAACGGTGGGCAGAATTGTGCACAATAATCCCTTCTGCAATGAAATTCCCGCTCTCAACCTCAATGTCCACCATTTCCATGCTTTTTTCTATCTTCTTAATGGCCCTTATTGGCCTTGGATAGCCGTCCTCCCCCAGAACCTCTTCACTGACCGTCAATGAGGAAGCAGGCATTGGCTCGCCTTCCTTTGTAAAAATAAGATGGTCTGCAGAACATTTCAGCTTGGCTGTCTTCCCAACATCTATCTCATAATAAAGCTCTTTTGATGCTGTCCATACTTTTTTTACCCTTGAATTTGCAAACAGCTTGAGGTCGAAGTTGTAGCATCTGACCAGGTCGCCTTCCTCAAGGTCTTCTATCGGCAAAAACTGCCCGTCAGCCATGTAGACAACTGTCTCCGGGTCCATGCACTGGCCTCCTGCCTTGGTTTTTCCCGGGACTCCTGAGGTAAACTCTGCGACATGCACGATGCTAGTGCCTTTCAGAAGCCCTATGTTAGCTTCCCTCCTGTCCACAACAATTAATCCGAAGGTTTCCTTGTGCTCAAGCATCCCCTGAAGTATTTCAACCTTAAAAGTCTGGTCACAGCGATACAGCCTTGTGTTTATGGGCACATGAGGCTCTATGCTCCATACGCCTATGTCTTTCTTGCCAAGCTGTTCTGAAACATTTCCCGAGAATACTGCCAGCCCATTCTCCGGCGTGCGTTTGTATAAGCGAAGATGCCTGATCATCCTTTCCAAAGAATCTATGACATGCGTCCTGGTTGTCTTGTCCTTGATGTTTGCAGCTGTGCCCTGCTCTTGTTGTAAATGGTTTATTATCTTGTTCGTATCATAGCCTGCCGGTATGTAGACTGTAACAAGCTCAGTATGCCTTCCGCGGATCTTCTCCAGCATCCTTATGAACCGCTTTAGCTTGAATCTCTTCTTTGTGTCTGATACGGGCTTTTTTTCTTCTGGCATCCTATTTACCTCTGGATAAAGGGATATTTAAGGCTTTGCGTCATAATTCAGCATCTATCTTGTCGCCGAACTCTATGCTTTGCGCTTTTGTTGCAGCCTTAAGGTCATCTATGAATGGTTTTGCATCCTCTTCCTTGATATCAAGAACTAGTTTTTTGAGAGGCTCCTTTAATGAAAGGCCCTTTTCTGACTTCTTTTTCCTTGCTAATGCAATAGCCTCAACAAGCCTGTCCCCAATTTCCTCCAAATTCTTGTCTTCGTTGAATTCAGGCTCTGGCCAGGCTTCCAGGTGTATTGATTTCTTATTTTTCCTGAAATGAATCTGGTATATCTCCTCTGTGATGTAAGGCATTATTGGTGCAAATAGCCTTAAGATTGAGAAGACTGCGTTGTAGAGGGTGTACTGTGCTGAAAGCTTTGCCTCTTTTCCCCGCTCTGGATTGTAGATGCGCTCCTTGATTATCTCAAGGTAATTGTCGCACAGCTTCTGCCAGAAGAACTTTTCTGTCTCGTGCTTTGTTTTTGAATATTCGTAGTTTTCAAATGTTGCAGTAGCTTCCCTGATTACTTTGTTAAGCTTGGTTAAAAGCCAGATGTCAAAGGCTTCTAAATTTTTGGGGGCTTCCCCGCTGTAGCCTTCAAGGTTCATTATTGAGAACTTTGAGGCATTCCACAGCTTTGTAACTGTCTTTTTTCCGCTAACAACTTCTTTTTCCTGGAAAGGCATGTCATCGCCAAGCTTGGTTGCTGCAGCTGCAAACCTCAAGGCGTCTGAGCCGTACTTTTCCATTATGTCCTGCGGGTGGATGGCATTGCCCTTGCTCTTGGACATTTTTTTCCCTTTTGGGTCTAAGACAAAGCCTGATATCATCGCATCCTTCCAAGGGAGGACGTTATTGTGCAGCATGCTTTTGGCAACAGTGTTGAATAGCCAGAATGTTATTATGTCATGCGCATTGGGCCTGAGGTCCATAGGGTAGAGCTTGTTGTACAATTCTGGCTTTAATGAGGCTGCTATCTGCGGTGTTAAGGAGGAAGTGGCCCATGTGTCTAGGACGTCTTTTTCTGGTGTAAAGTCATTTGAGCCGCATTCGCAGGGGCTCCTTGGGGATTCTGTTAAAGGGTCTATTGGCAGCTGCTCTTCTTCTGCTAGCTTTACTTTTTTACATTTATTGCAGTACCATACCGGGAACGGCACTCCAAAGTGCCTTTGCCTGGAGATGCACCAGTCCCACTTAAGCCCCTTGACCCAGTTGTCATAGCGGACTTTCATGTGTGCAGGATACCATTTCAGGCTGTTTCCTGCTTTCAGGAACTTTTCCTTTAGGTCCAGGTACTTAATGAACCACTGCCTGCTAACCAGGAATTCCACTTCTGTGCCGCATCTTTCATGGGCATTCACTGGGTGGGTTACGGGTTTTTGATCTCTTAGGAGGTCCTGTTCTTTCATGTCCTCAATAATCTTCTTTCTTGCTTGTTTAAGTGTTAGCCCTTCATAGCCCTTTGCTTTCATCTTCCCGTCTTTTGTTATTGATATTACGGGCTGAAGGTTATGCTCCTGGACCCATTCTATGTCTGTCATGTCGCCGAAAGAGCAGCACATTACTGCGCCTGTGCCTTTTTCCGGGTCAGCCTTCTCATCTGCCATTATTGGCACCAAAAGGTCGAATATTGGGACCTTTACCTTCTTTCCGATGCAATCCTTGTATCTCTTGTCATCTGGGTGGACAAAGACTGCCAGGCATGATGAAAGAAGCTCTGGCCTTGTTGTTGCTATTATCAGTTCCTTGCCGTCTTCAAACTTAAAGACGATGTCATTGAACATGCTTGGAATTTCCTTGTCTTCCAGCTCTACCTGGGCAATTGCTGTCTGGCAGCGGGGGCACCATATTGTTGGGGCTTCTTTCTGGTATTCACGCCCCATCTTGTAGAGGCCTATGAAAGACTTTTGCGATATTTTCCTGCAGTGGTCGTCTATTGTTGAGTAGAATATGCTGAAGTCGCAGCTCATGCCGAGGTTTTTCCAGTCCTGTACGAACTTTGGCCTTATCTCTTCCAGTGTCTTAAGGCAGAGCTGTATGAATTCTGTCCTTTCCATATCATGGCATCTTACTTTTTTCAGTTTTTCTACTAATCTTTCTGTTGGAAGGCCGTTGTCATCTGTGCCAAATGGGTAGAAGACTGTGTAGCCTCTCATCTTCTTGTACCTTGCTACGAAGTCCTCCTGGGCGTAGGATACTGCGTGGCCTAGGTGCATTTCTCCTGATACTGTTGGCGGGGGGGTGTCTATTGAGAATATCTTGTTGGTTTTTGCTTCTTCTGTGTTAAACTTGTATATTGCTTCCTTTTCCCACAGTTCTCTTATTCTGGGCTCTGCTTCCTGGAAGTCATAGTTCTTGTCCATACTTATTTAGTTGAGAAAAGTGTTATTTAAATGGTTTTTGGTTGGTGGGTAGCCTAAATATGGTTCTTTCCTTGTATTCAAGAGGTTTCATCGGGCATTTTGGAGAAATGTTGCAAAAACTTTATAAAGGGATTATCGTTTCTTTACCTAAAATAGCTTTGGAGGAAAAGAAAATGAACTTAAAAAATACTTTATGTGCATTAGCAGTTGTAGGAACAGCAGTTGCTTTTGGCTGTGATGGAAAAAATACTGAACTCAAAAATGTGGAGAAACTAAGTTGCAATGAAACAGTGAAGGATTTAACAGATAAGACATCTAAAAAAGCAGAAAGTCTAGAAAGTAATTCTTCTCTTGGATATTGGGTAGATACTGCAGGAAATCAGAATGGAATGATAGAAAGATTGGAATCGGATTATTTAGGATTGAAATTTCAAGATTCCAAAGAATTCTATATTCTTACAGGCATTACTATTGATAGTACACAGTTTTATTCAATTGGTCCGGGCATGGAAGGAGTTTTTAGTTCAGAACAAGAATTAAGAACTGGCTATAAAGGAATAGGAATAAAGGGAAAAGTTGGAATTTTAAGGATAAACACTGATGGCAACATAATCAATGCATGGTCTACAAGTGGATATTTATCAGAAAAGAAATGGAAAGAAGAAAAGATTCCCACTTTTGATTATGAAAATTTAATGAAAACAAGATTTGACAAGTATTTAAAGTCTGAATAAATTTTTTATTATTTTTCTTAATTAATTTGGAAACTTATGTTGCTTTTTTCTTCTTTAAACCCAACAAAGTCATCGGAGACGTTACCTCACCACAAATGTGGTTTTTTCCTTGTATTCTGCCTTAGAAAAGAAGGTTAGTAAGGAGGAGTAATTTTCTTTAGTCATTTAAGGGTGTTTTTAATTTAGAAGCACGCTTTTTGTCTTTGGGGTTGGGGGTGTGGATTGGTTCTAGAATTCTAAGGTAAAGAAGCAATATCTCTTTTTTGTGATTTTTTATGTCCAGCTTTAGGAACTTTAACTGTTCCCGAGTAAGTGATTTTATCAACGATTATCTCACCGGTTATTGTTCTATAATACCCCCTAAACTTAGAAACTTTTAGTTCCTCCCAACAGGCTTTCCCATCTCAAGAGGCTTTATCTCTAATAATTTGAGCTTTTTTGCAAGTGGGATAGAAACTGAAGCGTCAAGCTTACTAATAAATTTCTTAACTTCATCGGACAATTCTACAAGGTACCTCATTTTTGCTTTAGAAATAATTCAGCTAAGACTCGGTCTAATGGGTGGAACTTTTGTGTCCTTTCTATTCTCTCAAGTTCAGCAATCAGCTTTGCGTTTTTCTTTTCTAGAGGTATCCTTTTTTTACTTGCCATCTTACTTGAGATATACCCAGGCTGGTATATAAAACTTTCGTTGACTTGCCGGAAAATGGTAGCATTAATGTGGGTTGGATGGAATCGATTTAAGAGTAAAAACCTTTCCAAGTTTACATTGCAGGATATTACAGGCTTCTAACCAGACTTTCTGCTCAAAAGTTTGTATGCCAACTTAATCATTTTTAATTTAGAAGCACGCTTTTTTTCTTTTGGGTTGGGGGTGTGGGTTTGAGGGCTGGAGGACGGCCAAAAGCCCTACAACAACTTCCACGCCAACACCACAAACCAACGCAGACTTCTAAACCACACTAAGCCTTATATGCCGTGAATGCCACTTAATAGTATATTTTGGCAGAATATACTTTAATACAATAGTATATTTTAGAAAGATATATAAACGAGAACGCATTTATCTATTATGACATGGAAAAACAAGTAATCCAACAAGTACTGTTAGAACAAAAAGAAACATTTGGAAAAACGATTAAGCTAGTAAAAAGAATATACCCTGAAACTATATTCAAAACCCAGAAGATTATAGCCATAACAGGCATAAGAAGATGCGGCAAATCAACACTCTTAAAGGAAATATCCAGCCGCTATGAAGATTATGGCTATGTCAATTTTGAAGACGAAAGGTTTTTGGATTTTACATATAAGGACTTCAATACATTGTTGGAAGCCTTTTTGGGAATAAGCCCAAAAGTCAAGACTTTTTTCTTTGACGAGATACAAACTATTAATGGCTGGGAAAAGTTTGTGAGGAGGCTATTCACAGAAGGGTATAAGATATATGTTACCGGGTCTAACGCCAGTCTTCTCAGTTCTGAAATTGCCACATCATTAACCGGCAGGAACCTAAAGATAGAACTGTTCCCATTCAGTTTCAAGGAATACCTCACATACAAAGATTTCCCCCATAAAAAAGTTTATACCACCACAGAAAAAGCCCAGCTCTCAAAACTCTTGGAGGATTATTTAGCCTATGGCGGTTTTCCTGAAGTAATTGAAACCCAGAACAACGAGGAATTAAACGAAATATACCAGGATATAATAATCAAAGACCTTTTGGTGAGATTGAAAATAAAGGATACCAAGGATTTTAGGGAATTGGCATTATACTTATTGTCTAACATTTGCGGAAAAATAAGTTACAATAACCTCAAGGCCCTCCTTAACTTTAGCAATACCTCCAAGGTTAAAAACTATGTCGAATACTTATCTGAAGCCTATATGTTTTTTACCCTTCTCAAGTATGACCCCTCCTTAAAGAAACAGATAATTAATAATAGAAAAGTCTATGCAATAGATACAGGCATTATTAATGCTGTAGCTTTCCAGTTTAGTAAGAATACTGGCAAGCTTATGGAGAATCTGGTCTTTATAGAGTTAAAACGGCGACATAAGAACCTCTTTTATTATGGAGGAAAAAAGGAATGTGATTTCTTGATAAAAGAAGGGACTAAAATAACTGGGGCAATACAAGTAGCAGAGACTATAGCTGATGTTAAAACCAGAGAAAGGGAGATAGAAGGGCTGGTTGAGGCCATGGAGAGGTATAAGCTTAAGCAAGGGCTGATTATAACTGCCGATAGTGAAGCTGGCATAATAAGAAACAATAAAAAAATTAATGTTGTGCCCTTATGGAAATGGCTATTGGAGTAGTTCTTTTTAGGGCGGGGCTCAGCCCAAATATGGTTTTTTGCTTGTATTCTGCCTTAGAAAAGAAGGCTGGCAAGGGGGAGTAATTTTCTTTAGTCATTTAAGGGCGTTTTTAATTTAGAAGCACGCTTTTTTTCTTTGGGGTAGGGGGTGTGGGTTTGAGGGATGGAGGACGGCTGGAAGCCTTATAACTGCTAAAGCAACTTCCACCCAAAAAGTGCGAAACAACTCAGACTTCTAAACCACAGTAAACCTTATATGCCGTGAATACCCCTCAAGTACCAATGAAAGAAGAAGTAAGACGCTGGCTAAAAACCGAAGATATGCTGATGCAGCAATTAAAGAGATTCAAGCATGACCTTGGCAAGAAGATAAATGTAGAGAAGATGATCCTTTTTGGCTCAAGGGCTAAAGGCAATGCGAACAGAACAAGTGATGTTGACATACTTCTCATATCAAAAGACTTCACTGGGAAGAAGTATTTTAGAAGGTCCCCTGAACTTTATATGCTGTGGGACTATGATTGTGATGTTGATATACTCTGCCTGACAAAGGAAGAGCTTAAAAAGAAACAAGGGCAGATAAGCATAATAAGCCAGGCAGTGAAAGAAGGGATCCTAATATAGTCCGGATTGGTTGTTAGGGCAGTTTTGTTCTTGATGACCACTAGGCTCTTGGGTTACTGCTGCTTTCGTGAACCGCAACACTTACGTGATTGCAACTTCAGAAATAACTTCCACTCTTACATTGTGAGTCAGTTCGTTTTTAATTTAGAAGCACGCTTTTTTTCTTTGGGGTTGGGGGTGTGGATTTGAGGGCTGGGGTCGGGGGTGCGGGTTTGAGGGCTGGGGTTAGGGGTTTGGGAAGAAGTGGGTGTTGGTGAGATATTGGATACTTTTAGGTGACTGTTTTTTTGAGAGGTTTGGTCTTATAATCAGATAGAGAGAGCTTAGTCCTTCGGACATTTTCACTCGCTACGCAAGATATTTAATAGGGGCAAGAAAACATTTATCCTGGCAGTTTAATAATCGCCGTTTTACTATAAAAATACCTGTAAACAAGATAATTCATAAATCTAAAACTCCAAACAAAAATAAGGATTTGTATACTTATTAATCCAATCAAAAAACAAATGAATTTAGTTGCATCAAAAAGACTATTCATTAACATTATAATCAGTCCTTCTTCTGTTATAATCGGAAAATTTATTAGGTACTCCCAAATAAGTGTCAGAATAAAAGCAAACCAAAATCTCAAAGATTTAACATTAAAATAATAGTGAGCCCAACAAAGAGGATAATTATATCTAGTCACTAAACCACAGAGTTTACATTTACCCATTTTAGCCACCAAAGAATGATTTAATTCTACTCAAAAAAGAAACTTTCATTTTGTCATCAGGATTATAACTCCCTCCAAAATATCTCTTTAACAAATTTATTGTAAGGGTGTAAACTCTCTTGTTTTTTGCTAATCTTCGATTAAACATCTTTCTTTGAATAAAATCATATTCTCTTAATATTTTCCCACCTTTCAAAAGTGTTGCTCTTACAACAACATGCTTAAAATTGGGTTTTTCTTTTCTGCTGATATATGATTTTACATGACTAAATTTTTGTGGCGTTAATTTCATTGCCATAGTGGAATGAAGACAATATTTTCTTTCATAATCTATTGGTTGTAATTTACAAGATGGTTGTAATTTCTTTGATAATTCCCATCTAAAATTATCCAAATTTTCGCTCGGATCTATCTCAAGATACATTACTCGATTATTTTCAAATGTATTAAATCCTTTAACACTAAACTTCATTAACGGACTTTTAGAACAAACATCATAAAAATCACTTATTAACTTCCTCTCATTTCTTGTCTGAAATGGAGCAACTAAAGTAATATGTGGGACAGGCCTTTTTCTATGTGCATTACCTATATGGCATCTTTTATCTACTTCCCAAATCAGTCTTTTAATTTCAGATTTGGCTTTTCCCTGAAATCTAAACTCAATCAGATAATGCCCCATTTTTCCACCCATAATATTTTTTTATGATGTCTTTTGTTCCTTTAGAAATTTTGATGTGTTTGCCTGGTTTGTAGTAATCGACATATTTTACTTCTTGTTTTGGTTTTGGTGTTCCTCTTGCTTTAACCAAAACTACTGTATGTTCGTGGCTGTGGCTTTCATGTCTAAAAATTATTTTCGCATAGTTTGCCATTAGTCCTGTTTCTTCTTCTAATTCTCTAATGGCTGCCCTAAATCTGCTTTCTCCTTTATTCGCACCACCGCCAGGAAGAAGAAAAGTTCCGCGACTCATTGCTGTAAGCAATATTCCTTTATCAGTTTCTAAAATGGCTGTTCCTCTTCTTCTCTTACTCATTTTGTTTTCTCCAAATAATCCCTTGTTGTTTTACTATCATAACATAAAAATACTTTTTGAAAATCATATTTATTCAATATGTTTAAAATAATATGTTCAGAGTTTTTTGGATTTAAGCCATAATTTTCCCTTGCTACCATAATGGGTACGGAAATTGTTTCAATTTTGTTCTTTTTAGCAATTTCAAAAGCACTAATTAATGCTTTTTTTAATAAGTATTTAGAAGACTTTTTTCTTTTTGATTTATTTTTCAATAGATCATAAGACATGGCAATTGCATGTATTATTTTTTTCTTATTTCCTTTCTTCCATTCTTTTTGTAATATGGCTGTTCCTCTTCTATATTCATTCATACGGGTGCCTTTTTTTGAACATAAAAGTCTTAAACAAACAAGTTGTGCATAAGTCTTTTGCCAAGAATGTTTAGAATATACTCGATTATACCAATTTTTTATTTCAGGTCTAATTTCGTCAAGTAATTCATTATATTCTCTAATCTCATTTTCGTTAAGTTTGTTCGAAAGTTCTCTTATTCTTCCTGCACCACTTGTACCTAACAATAAAAAACCATTTGCAGAGTTAATTGCAACCTCAACATCTTGGTCTATTGCAAAACCCGCAACTGGGATAATTTTCATGTTCAATCCTCAAATAATTTTTTACTATCGTATTTTTCCTGTTCGCCTTGATTAATTTGATTTCCTAAACTCAAATATTCAAGTTCTTTAAATCTATGAACCCGCGCTACAATATTACGAGGAAAGATATTTACTCTCTTGTTGTATTTTTGAACAACCCGATTGTATGCTAATCTGAAATTCCTTAATTTTGATTCCATTCTGGAGATGCTTCCATGTCCCATTATGCTTTTATGTAAAGCATCTGCTTTCAGTTTAGGATATCTTTCAAAAACTGCTTGTATTTTCAAGAATGCATTATCAACTTCTTTGAATGCTTGTGCTTTTTCATTTAATGATGCATCTTTTGTCCACCTGCTTCTTGCTTCGATTACATCTTTTAATGCTTTATACTCGTGAATATCATATTTTTTTATGACTTGTGCAAGAGCAGGCAACATGTCTATTCTTTGTTGCATTAGAACATCAATATCTGCAAATTTTCTTTTTGCTCTGTTTATCCAATATTGAAATTTATTGTAAATAACAACCCATCCTTTAACCAATGAAAAAGCAATTATAACTCCGACTAAAATTCCCCCATAGATTAGTATTGTTGTGATTCCCATTTTATTCCTCCTAAACTGAAAAATAATCTTTATCTTTCAGATTTTTTGGTTTGATGTCTGCCTTGAAATATCTGACCATTTGCTTGATAGCTTCTTGTTTAGTATTTAGTTCATGGACTAACTTATACACTTCGACAGTTTTGTCTTCATCCTTTGATAAGTCTATTAGTATTTTTACCATTAAATAACACCATATAACAGGGTATTACACAGACATATATAAACCTTCCGGTTCTCTTGCCATAATGTTCTTTAGAAAAAGAACCAAAAAAAACCCTCTTGACCATCGGACATTTTCACTCGCTACGGCTTAATTTATCAGTAACCAAAAACTCAAAAAAATTACCTTAGGCATCGTTGGACTAAATTTGAGGTCTTCCTTTTGGTCAGGCGAATATAACAGCGATTAAGATATTCCGAAATCTTGCAGACTTCTCCACCCAAATTCGGTTTTGTGGGTTGCCACCAAAACGTTTCTTAATCCCGATTTAACAGGCGACAAGCCGACTTATATACATCTTTCCCCGCTCCTCCCTTTCCCATCCGGACAACTGCATACAGAAGCCCTATTTATCAATACCCCATTCAGACAATATAACGGCCGATTTAAGGAACATTCATTATAGGCAGTCTTATCTGCGCAATATTTTATTTTTTCGCAAGTTTCAGCAATTGGCTTATACCCTTCTTGGCAGCCACAGATGTCTGCCCGTTCTATAAGGGAGCCATTATAGCAGTAAAAGGGAGTATTGATTGAGCAGGCATTATAGATTGTACCATCACTGCAGTTGAGCGGGGCCTTATTAAAAATTGAACCCCAATCTGGCAACCCATAAAATAATACTGCAATAAGTAAAATTGTAATCGCTAATCCAAAAAGAGCATATGCAAAAACAGTTTTGGTCAAGGATTTTTTCTGAATAGCTACAGCCGGTTCATTTTCATAGCTTTTAATCATTTGCACTTCTCTTTCAGTCATTTCATAATCCGGAGTTATCTCATCAAACCATGAGTCTATCCTTATTGGCTTTGGTTCCCCGTTTTTGATACGTGATACCCTCTCCAAGACCTGCTTGTAGGCATCGTCCTTTCTCTTCCGCTCAGCTTCCCTGTGTTCTAAGTAGTCCACACAAGGATGGGCATCTTCCCTCCTCCATTCCTCCTGCAGAACAGCAGAATGTTTCCCGCGCGAGTAGAAACTGGGTCTGCAGGGGGGTTTTGGCGAAAGATGTTTCTTACAGTATAGTTTCCCGCAATACTCGCACTTATGGAGATTTGTCTTCTTATCGCATAAATGATATGAACATTCTTTTTTATGAGTTTGGAGTGTCTTCTTCTCCCTTGTCCTCTTAATTTTTTTATTTTGGCCTCTCCAAGAGCCTACTTTGACCTGATCGTGCTTGTAATAGAAGCCTGGGTCATGGGTCTGGTCTATTAGGTGAGTTGTTTCATGGGTTGCCGTATCTTCAATGTCCTCGTAATCCATTTCACGAAGTTTATCCTCAGATACACAGATTATTCTTCTTTCACCATGGATATGTGCCCACTCATTGCCACCATCATATGGGCATCTTCCTTTCCAGAATACCACTTTTGGAGGTTTTCTCTTTAGATATTTTGCTGCTCTCTCTACTGCTGCTACAAACTTTGCTTTCTTTATCTTCAGCAGGTTCTCTTCAAAGCTCCTTTTATCGCCAACCACCATAGTTGATATGACTTATAGGAGCAATATAAAGGTTTTGGGAACCTTTTCTCACTTCCAG
>JBDRFS010000030.1:0-3629 GCA_043818535.1 Candidatus Woesearchaeota archaeon | reverse complement strand
GGCAAGCCAGTTTTTAAAGAGTTTCTCCCCTTGCCTTTTGATAAGAGGACTTTCTCCTTTTCTTTTGACAAAATAAAGCTTACTACAATTGAAGGCAGAATAGGTATTCCTATTGAAGTTCCTGAATATTATTGGAAATATCTTGATTGGAGTCCGCAAACAGCTCAAATTATGAAAACTAAAACAGGATTGTTTATTCATATTACTTTTTCCAGAGATGTCAACGTTGATATTTTTTGTAGCAACAGAAATACTATCGGCGTTGATGTCGGAATAAATCATGTTGCTGTAACAAGCAATAGGCAGTTTTTTAGCGGCAAGAAAATCAAGACATACAGGATTAAGTTCAAAAGGTTGAGAGCTAAACTTCAGGCTAAAGGCACTCGCAGCTCCAGAAAGCTTCTTAGGAAGCTGAGCGGACGAGAGAGACGTTTCAAAGTTTGGGTTAACCACAACATTAGCAAGCAAATTATTGAAGGATGCGAAATAGGAGATACTATTGTAATGGAGAACATTAAAGGAATAAGAAGGAATAAAGGGAGAAAGTTCAATTTCTGGCTGCATGGCTGGAGCTTTTTTCAATTGCAAAAGTTTATCGAATACAAAGCTGTCGGAAAAGGAATTAAAACTGTTAAAGTCAGCCCTTACCTTACTAGCCAGACTTGTTCCAATTGTGGGAAGCTTGGTTCCCGTTCCAAAGGTTTTTTTGTTTGTTCGCATTGTGGTTATTCTCTTAACGCTGATCTAAATGCCAGTTATAATCTGGCTAAACATCAAGGCATGCCTAATGATGTTTCGGCTGCTGTAAACCAGCCATACATTCCGAGTGATGATTCCAAAGCCATTTTGAATGGAATTGCGGATGAGTTCAGGGATGATCAATCTTGTAAAGCCGTAATGCCCCTAAGCTCTGCTTCGACTGGGATGGGCTTTATCTAATATTGAAGTTTACTCGTTGACCTCCCATGTCTCCATTCCGGAATGCTCAAAGCAGAAGTCCATCACGCTTGCCCCTTTTTCCTCAAGCGCCTTTGCAACCTCATGCTCCTTGTTTGACTTTGCGTAGAAGAGCATGTGGCCTCCCCCTCCAGCACCCATTATCCTTCCTCCCAGCGCTCCTGCGTCAACTGCTGTTCTGTACAGTTCATTAATGTGATCATTTGTTATGGAAGGGTTGAGAATTTTCTTTGTCTCCCATGCCTCTCCCAGCAGTTCGCCAAATTCGGTTAAATCATTCCTCAACAAAGAATACCTCATGCCAATTGCAATTGTCTTAAGCTTGTCCAGAAGCTCAATCTTTTGGTTTTCTGTGTATGACTGCTGCTGCTGTTGGATTATATTCTGTACTGCTGCATGGCTGCCCCTCTGCCCTATGTAAATAAGGAGGAGGTTCTTTTCCAGCTCAAGCACTGTTTCCTTTTTTAGGTTCAATGGGTGCACATAAGTCCCTTTTTTTGAAAACTCAATGAAGTTTATGCCGCCGAAAGTAGAGGCGTACTGGCACTGCTTGCCTCCAGGCACCTGCATCCCAAGGTTTGCCACCTTATATGCAAGCTCGGCAATCTCGTACTTGTTCAATCCCTTCTCGTACTTTAGATGGTTAAACAATCCGATTACAGCAGAAGCAACTGTTGCGTTAGATCCCAAGCCCGTATTTGGGGGGATGTCACTTCTTACAAAGACGTCAATGCCATAGCTTATTTTCATCTCGCTTATTATCGCCTTGATCAGCCTCACGTCAGCATCAGGGTCCGCTTCCCTAATGTCCTTGAATAACGCAGATGTCTTGTAGCCAGAGGCAATGAACTTCATGTCATTCGTGTGCTTAGGCACTAAAGTTCCGTAAACATACTTGTTTATAGTTGCGTTCAGCACGCAGCCAGAGTAATTCTCATAGTACTGGGGCATGTCTGTCCCCCCTCCGCCAAACTCTATCCTTACTGGTGACCTGCTCCTTATTATCATTCTTCCACCTTCTTTTGCTTTAATATGAATTTTACCGCTTCATAAAGGTCTTCTACAACAATGTCTGGTGTTGCATCCTTGAAGCCGTCATTCCCGCCATATCCTGTCTGTACTAGTATGGTTGTGCAGCCTGCCAAAAATCCAGCTTTTACATCTCCTGTCTTGTCGCCTATCATATAGCTCTCCCTCATGTTAATGTTGTGCTGTTTTGCTGCTTCCAATATTAATCCTGGCCTGGGCTTTCTGCAGTCGCACTCTACCTTGTAATCCCCTACTCCATGCACTGGATGATGGGGGCAGAAGAATATGTCATCTACTTTGGCTCCTTTTTCTTTCAGCAGAAGATTCATCTTTTCATGCACTGCATGCACATCCTCTTCCTTGCATAATCCCCTGCCAATAACGGGCTGGTTTGTTATCACTATCGCTTTTATCTTGTTGTCATTCAGGAGCTTTAAAGCCTCTGCTGACCGGGGCAACAGCTTGAAGTGCTCAGGTGAGGTTATGAATCCTTCCGCATCGTTTATTACTCCATCCCTGTCTATGAAAACTGCCCATTCAGCCATCTTGTCTGCTCCTTTCCTGCTGTTTTAAATAGGTTATGAATAATGGGTTATTTGGCATGATATCACGTTCTGGTATGAACTCTTCATACCTTTGGGCCATTTATAAAGATTATGAAGTTAGAAGCCGGCGTTGCTGGAGGCAAAAGCCTTCTGGCCGCCATTAGCAACTTCTCAAACAATGCGGGCTGCTAAAGAAAGAGTTATAAAGTTCTTTGAATAATAAATGGATTATGAAAGAAAAGGTTGCAATAGCAATAGAAAAAGACCTGCTGGAAGCAGTGGATACGCTGGCGCAAAGCGAAAACATAAAGTCAAGGAGCCAGGCGATAGAGGTATTATTAAGGAGGAGCATAAAGCTGCAGCCAGTGACAAAGGCAGTAATGCTATTGCACCCAAAGGAAGTTGGATGCCTGAAGAAAAGGATAGAAGGCAAGACGCTGATGCAAAAACACTTGCAGTTCTTAAAGGAGAATGGGATTAAAGAGATCTACATTATTACAAAAAGCACGAAGGATATTCCTGAAACCCGAGGCATAAGGGTAATAGAAGAGAAAAATCCTGAAGGGACAGCATCGGCATTAAAGCTAGTAAAGAAATTCTTGACAGAAGATTTCGTGGTCTTCAATGGAGATACGTTTAACGACTTTGACCTGAAGAAGATGATAGCAAAGCACAAGCAAGCAAAATACTTGTGCACAATGGGGCTGATAAGCACAGACAGCACAAAGTTTGGCTCAGTAACATTAGACGGGGACATGGTCGTGGAGTTCAGCCAGAAGGCAAAATCACATATCATTAATGCGGGCGTCTATGTTATGAAGCCAAGCATCTTCATACTTTACGACGTCAATACAAAAAGCCTGGAAAAGGATTTGCTTCCCAAGCTGGCAAAGATAAATAGTTTGCAGGGATTCTTTACGCATGGGAAATACTTTCACCTCCCTGAGCTTTTGTGAACTCATCCCGGATTGCCTTTGGCAGATTGGCAATTTCCATGGTGCCCAAGAAATGATACCATCTGTTATGAGGTATAATTAGAGGCATATTGCATGTGGCTCAAAGATGGCCATATCTCTTATTCTCTCAAGATAAAATGTC
>JBDRFS010000029.1:0-7593 GCA_043818535.1 Candidatus Woesearchaeota archaeon | reverse complement strand
GTCGGCAAGTATCATGTCAGAAGCCTCTTTTGAAACGTCTGTACCGGCAATCCCCATGGCAATGCCTATGTCCGCTGCCTTTAATGCAGGAGCATCGTTTACGCCATCTCCAGTCATGGCAACATTGTGACCCTTCTTCTTCAGGGCTTCTATTATCTTAAGCTTGTGCGCAGGATTTACCCTTGCGTAGATGGAAACATCTTCCACAATTTTACTCAGGTCCCTTATGTTGTCCAAGTCCTTCCCTGTAAGAGCTTTTCCCTTCAAGCCAAGCTCTCGTCCGATTGCAGTAGCAGTTATCTGATGATCTCCGGTTATCATGACTACTTTTATTCCTGCGGTGGTGCATTTCTTTATTGATTCCTTCACTTCAGGTCTTGGGGGGTCAATCATCCCCTGCAAACCAACAAAGACCAAGTCATGCTCACCATCAACCAGCTCTTTAGTATCCTTGAACGCAAATCCAAGAACCCTTAACGCAGATGAGGCAAAGTCTTCTATAGCCTTTGTTATCTGCTCCTTCTCTTTCCTGTTGAGCCTTCTCACCATCCCATTAATATAAACCTTGGTGCATTTCTCAAGTATTACATCAGGGGCGCCCTTGACATAAGCATAAGTTCTTCCATGCACTTTATGGTAAGTGACCATCATCTTGGATTCAGAGCTGAATGGGATTTCCCCCAACCTCGGTTCCTTAGACTCAAGCCTTGACTTTACCAAGCCACCTTTCGCAGCACTAACTACCAATGCAGCCTCTGTGGGGTCGCCTTTTGCTTCCCCATCTTCGATATTTGCATTATTGCACAAAACCCCTATCTTCAGGAGCAGGTCCAGATTACTAATATCAGTTGAGAACTTACCTTTGGTGGAATAGCCCTCTCCAGTAACTTCAACAACTTCCCTGTTGGCGTAAAGCTTCTTAACAGTCATCTGGTTCATTGTCAATGTTCCAGTCTTATCCGTGCATATCACAGTAGTGCTTCCAAGAGTTTCAACAGAAGGCAGCCTTCTTACCAGGACGTTTTTCTTTGCCAGTCTCTGTATCCCCAGTCCCAAGGATATTGTAACAACAGCAGGCAGGCCTTCAGGAATTGCAGCGACAGACAGTGCCACTGCTATAAGGAACATGTCAACAAAAGCCCCGCCTCTCCCCAGGCCAGTAAAAAGGACTACCAAAGCTATTATCACTGTTATTATGCCCAAGTTCTTGGCAAGCACAGCAAGCTTTTCCTGCAAAGGGGTTTTTTCCACCTCTATCTCCTGAAGCATACCGGCTATTTTTCCTACTTCTGTTTTCATGCCCGTCCATGTTACAACCGCAGTAGCCCTTCCCCTAGTAACACAAGTGCCGTTGAAGACCATGTTCTTCATGTCAGCTAATGCGGTATCTTCTTTCAGCAGGGAAACCTCTTTTGCTATAGGGGTTGACTCTCCTGTAAGAGAAGCTTCCTGAGTTTGAAGCATATGGGACTCTATAAGCCTTGCATCCGCAGGAACCTTAGAGCCTTCTTCCAAAACAATTATGTCACCGGGCACAACCCTTAAAGCGTCTATAACTTCCTCCTTCCCTCCCCTTATCACCCTGACCTTAAGCGCAATCATCTTCTTCAGCGCTTCAATAGACTTTTCAGCCTTGTATTCGTTAACAAATCCAAGGATTGCATTGATTATGAGGATTACTGCTATGACAATCGCATCTGTCCAAGCGTCTTTGTGATGGAAAAATTCTGCCAGCACTATAGAGATTACAATAGCTGCCAGCAGTATCCAGACAAGAATGCTGTTGAACTGGGATAAAAAAAGCTTAAGAGGAGATATCTTCTTTGTCCTCTTGATATCATTAAAGCCATACCTCCTCAGCCTTAATGCTGCTTCTTTCTGAGAAAGCCCTTTCCTTGAAGTGCTTAATTCCTTAAGAACAGCTTCATTTGATTTTGAGTGCGGCTGCTTGATCATTTATGCTATTATTTAAACTTCTAGAGTATTTATAAGTTTTCATGCGCAACTTATTTAAAACCAGCATCCGCACTAAACCCTTATGCTAAAATTAGAACTGCATTCACACACGAACCATATCCAGAAGAACGAAACAAATTACTCTCCAAAAGAGCTTATCGATAAAGTTTCTGAATTAGGATATGACGTATTGTGCATTACAGAGCATTATTTTGTGCATGGCAACTGGCCAAGGTACCAGCAGTATCCTTTCAAGACTTACGAAGATTTCAAGGATTACGCAAAAAAGAAAGGAATACTTCTTATGAGGGGAGTTGAATTAAGGTTCAATGAAGGAGAGGTTGTGCTCATAAACTATCATGGCGACTTGTCAGAGATAAAGAAGATATCGGACTTAAAGAAGATTCCAAAAGAAACTTTGGTCATGGCTCCCCACCCGTTCTTTTTGAGGAAGAACTGCTTAGGGAAAGACCTTGAGAAGAACATAAGCTTATTTGATGCAATAGAATGGTCTCACTTTTATACCAAATCCTGGAACATGAACATCAAGGCAAAAGAGATAGCAGAAAAATACGGCAAGCCAATGGTTGGGACATCTGACGTGCACATGCTTTTCCAGCTCAACCACAGCTGCACTTGGATTAATGCAAGAAAGGACCCAAGAAAAATAGTGGAAGCAATAAAGCAAGGAAAGGCAAAACTCGTAACCAAGCCTATGCCAATACATCTCTTCATAAGGCTATTCGCATCAGCAGTATTCTTCACTGCCTATTTCCACGCATTAAACAGGATAAGCAAGCTAACCGGCACGAACTTCTACAGGGAACCGTAAGGCTTTTATATTTTGCATACATGCAAAAAACTTATGGAAACCTTCAAATGCAAAGTGCCTTCATGGCAAGACATGCACAAGCTTGCAAAGCTTACGGCAGACAAGATAAAAAAGCAAGAGTACCATCCAGATGTAATAATAGCCATTGCGCGTGGAGGGCTTGTTCCTGCAAGATTATTCTGTGATTTCCTCCACATAAAGAACTGCTTCAGCGTCAAGGTGGACCATTGGGGGCTGACTGCAACCAAAGACGGCAAGGCTAAGCTCACCCAAGGGCTTAACACAGCGCTTGAAGGGAAAAGAGTTCTGCTTGTTGACGACATAACTGACACCGGCCAGAGCATTTCCGTGGCAAAAGAGCATATTGAAGAGTTCAATCCAAAAGAAGTGAAAACAGCCACATTAATACACTTAAGTAACTCAAAGTACACTCCTGACTTCTTCGGGGATGAGATGGAGTGGGCATGGATAATATTTCCATGGAATTTTAGGGAAGACATGGTCAATATCATTGGAAAGATAAAGAAAGATGAGCACATGGCGGCTGAAGAGATTAGAAAGAAGCTCAAGTTAGACCATGACGTGGATGCAGACGTTGAAGAGATAGAAGAAGTGCTGGAGCACATGGATTATCTCAAGAAGAGGGGTTAATTTTTAGCAGCCGCTTTTTTCTCTTTTGTTTCTTTGGCAAGCTTTTCAAACGTTTAGTTCTGGCTCATCTCTTGATGGTCGTTTTTCCGACCATATGGTAGAAATAGTGACCATTAGCTAGAAACGTTTGGAAAGAATCAGTGATGTATTGGCATCGCTTGTATTTTCCCCTTCAGCTCTTCGAGAAATATATCCCAATTGGGGCGCTGGTTCCTAGGAATATAGTGGTTTATCACATTTGCAACCCCCCTTATCTCTTTTTCCTCAAGAGCTATCTTTTTCAGGATTTTTTCTTTCTCCGCCATTCCCAATCTTGCGGGTTTATGGAGCAATTCAAGAAGGTAGTATAAATCAAAAAAGTCCTTCCCTTCAAGCCTATTGATCACGCAATTAATCTTTTGCCTAATAATCTCTTCAAGGTCGTAAACATTCAGCAGAGAGGATTCATACGGCACAAAGCCAAAATTGACTATTTTCTTGCTGAAGTGCATGGCTTTTTTCTTTACAGTGAACTCAAGCATTATTCTGTCCTTGTGGTTTAACAGATTAGTAAAAAATAGGTCATATCTTATCGTTTCCTTCATTATCCTTGGCTTAGCAATGTTAAACCCTTTTAGCCTGCTGACTATTTCTTGGGTTTTAGGAACAGCCTGCTTTACAGTGCCTTTGAAGATTAAGTCCAAATCAATGTCTTCTGAAAAACGTTTGTTTTTTAAGTATACCTTATTTATGGCAGTGCCCCCTTTTAGGATAAGCTTGTCAAAGCCCTGCAGGAAGAAAAGTGCCTTGCTTATCATCTCATCTTTGGCAATGTAATTAAGGGAAAGCTCTTCTTTTGCCGCCAACCTTCTTAAATCCCCTAGTTCCATTAATTCCACCATGAAAGGATATTTTCTTCCCCAATATTATCCTGAAGCATCCACTTTTTGTTGAAAACAGATTTTCCTGCAAAAGTAACTAGCTTCACAGGATTTTTAACCCTTTTCATCAGGAACTCAAAAACGAAAGACGGAACTTTTAACCCTGTTCTCTTTTTCATTAACCCCAATATATACCCTGCCCTCTGGCACAGCGAATTATTATCTGCTAGCTTAAAGAAACTGATGAATTTATGCCAATCTAATTTCGCATTGTAAAGGGCTTTTGTTAAATTTGTAAGCCCAACAGAACCGGGTTTTAAAAAGCAATCAAATAATGTTTTCTCTATTGATGAAATGTAAATGCCTTCTTTTTTCTCAAAGCCTGTGAACAGTTCTTTTAAAGGAATGAACTGGAGCGTATATTGCGTTCCTTTTAGCTCAATTTTCTTTCTGAAGCTCTTTGTCATTACGGATATTGTGAAATCCTCGTATTCTATCAGATTATAATGCCTTAGAGCTGAGCCTAATCCGATGTAGCCCCCTCTTATCCTCAAGGCAAGATGATAAAAACTCCTTAATTCTTTTTGGTTATAGTAGAGGTCCTTTCTTGCCCTTTGAAGATAGCCTTTCTTGAAGAGGCTGTGCAGGATCTTGTTCTTTTTGTTTTCTGAAAGTTCCGGGAAGATGTCTTTCACAAGCCCATTGTCCACTATTTCCTTGTTTTGGATATATTCCCAAATTTTCTGCTCTTCTCGGGCCAAGTAGTTTTTTTCTATCATATTCTTCCATATAATAGAAGGATACATATAAATCTTTCTATATCAGGAATAGTATCTTGACCCTAATTTTTAGCAGCCGTACTTACCTGTTTTGGGAGAGATAATTTGACTCTCCCCTTCTTTGTCAAAAAGTAGTGTCTTATAGTAGGCTACTATATCCTTCAGCACAAGTAGATTCTACCTTTTCTCACTTGAGTTAGCAGTAGTTTCCTGATAGCTCTGGCACCCTCTCTGCCGCTTTCCCAGCTATATTTATCTCTAGACCTTAAGCTTTTTAAGCAAGGTTGACGGCAGGTAGACAAAAACAAGAAGGTTTAAATATCTTGTTACAGTATAAGTTTAGTGTAAATTCAGTGTAGGTAGGTGCAACAATTTGAAAAAAAATATGATTTTAGGGTTAGCATTGCTTTCTCTACTAATTCTCACGGCGTGCAGCGGTATAGACGTAAGTAAGATGTCTGACGAAGAGATGGCAAGGATTGCTGAGCAAGCGATTAGGTGCGATTCTCCTTACATAAGAGTAGGGACAGATTGTTGCCTTGACCAAAACAGCAATCGGATATGTGATAAGGATGAAAGGGAACAGCAGAGTGAGATTGCACAAGGAGTTGGCGAGGCTGAAGTTATAGGAGAAGAGCTGAAAGAACCACTATGCATACCCCCTTATTTTGAATATAAGACTGGCGATTGTTGTTTAGATAGTAATTTAAATAGAGTATGCGATAAAGACGAACGTTCTGCTGAGGACAATGAAAAAGAAAAAATAGAATCCTCAACAAATAAAGAAGAGTCGTTAAAAGAATGTATATACTTAGTTGATGGGTCTATGCTCGGACTTGGAAAATTATGCGTTTCAAGAGAGGATTGTGTTGAATATCTTATTTCAGAATATATTGAACCCACAGAATTGAAGGGAGTAGAATGTAAGGAAACTAGCTTTAAAAGGATAGAATGGGACGGCAAATACTGGGAATGTTCCAGTGCTTATAGCTGCTTCTCGCAATTAAGTCTCGGCGGCTTTATTCCGGAGGCACTAATGAGGTTAGAAGACACTATGAAGTCTGTGAGGTGTAAAACTGGTTTTTGTGAAACTACAGAGTTCACACCTATACGGCCGGTTTCAAAGTCTCCAGAATGTGTTACAGAAGGGGGTTTGCCTTGTTGGGATGAGCAAACAGAGGAAGGAGATAGCGAATGCATTACTGAAGGTGGATTGCCATGTTGGGATTAACCAAAACATTAACTAGGAGGTGTAATTAATGGGATTTTGCAATAAATGTGGTGCGAAATTAGACGAAAAAAATAAATTTTGCCCAGCCTGTGGTGCAAAGACAGTAGCCGAAAGTAGCGGCAAAGTTAAAGAAGTTAAAACAGCTTCAAATTCGTGGGGCATTGCTTTGAAATATTTATCTTATGTGCTACTTTATGGTATAGCCATACTTGGAATTATAGCATTGGGGAGAAGGAGCGCCCATCCGGTGTTTAGTACCTCTCCTTATAACTTTTTGATTGCAGCTTTCCCAATTTTATCTGGGTCATTTTTAATAACGCGAAAAAAAGTAATCCATAAACTATTAGGTATCATCATAATCATTGTAGCAGCAATAATTACTTCGTTGACATTGATAGATTTATACCGGTTTGGACCCATATAGAGGGACTTGAGGTGGTTAAGTATAAAAACTGGCGAAGACTCGGAGGGTTAATACTTTTTTTTGCCTTAATTCTTATATCAAACGCTTTAGGTTTCGAATGTAGAGGTAGTGTTATTTATAGTCTAAATCTTGCAGCAATAGACACGCAAGAGAATAAACTAAGCGAAATTAAATTCCCCTTTGCAAAAGATGAAATTCTAATCATACAAAATTTTAGCCTCTTTAACAATGGGAGCTGTAAGATGGGAAGATCAGCCTTAACAATTAATGTTGTCTTGCCCATAGGTAAGATCAAGGATGAAGCAAAATTTAAGATCCCCCCACTTGAAGCAGGTGAAACTTACCGGCTGGACTTAGAGAAAATAGCAGAGGAGGAATTAAGGTACAAAACTGAAGGGGAGGAGATATTAACCATTAGCCGCCAACAGTATTTAGGAGAACTACGAGAAGGAATATACACTTCTCTCTCAGAAGAAGGAGAATGGTGGATAACGCCACGCTTTGAGGAAGAGAATTTAACATACAAAACTGTGAAGGCCATAGTAGATAGACAAGTTTCGACAAATAAAGAAACACGAATATTATTACCAGTAAGATCAAAATCTGAACTTTTAAGTGTTAAAATCCAAGAAGAAACCTTAACTACAACCAAGAAGATTGGTACTAAATCAGCAATCTTAATGGGAGTTATTGGACTTGCCACGATCATTATGCAGATAACGTTAGCTAAATGGCAAATAAATAAAACAAAAAAGTTTAAGAGAGAAATACAAGTCGACTTATTAAAAGGCATAAAGACACAGTTAGAAATAATCTCTCAAGACGAAGAAGAGCAGAAAAAAGATATATGTATAGACACA
>JBDRFS010000028.1:0-17890 GCA_043818535.1 Candidatus Woesearchaeota archaeon | reverse complement strand
ATAACAGTTATACTTAGTAACGAGTTTAACAATTTTAAAATCTGTGATTATAACTTCTTGAACATAACCCGTTTCTTCAATATTTATATTTCCAGTTTTAGGATTAAAATCAGCAGTTACATCAACCGTCTTTAGTGGTTTATCTTTTACTCGAGTTTTTCCTTTATGGCCACTTTTCTTCCCTTTCTTCCTACCAACCTTAGCACCTTGAACCTCCACCTTAGCAAAAGTTTTTTTGGAAGAAGGAGTATTAGGATTCTCATACTTACGAAGCTTTTTCTCAAGCTTCTCTTTTTCTTTCTTTAACTTTTGATTCTCTTTGTAAATCTTATAAAGATCTTTTATTACAGCTTTTTTTGACTTAACCTTGTACTTTAATCCAAAATATTTTAGAGTCATTTTTCAAGAAGTATAATTTTTACATTCTTATTAACCCAGTCGATTGGAACATAAACACGACCGCTGTTCCCACTTTTTTTAACTTTCTTTTCAAGCATTTCAAAACCAGTTAATTGTATTTTTGTTTCCTTTTTCATTTAGCTATAATGTAGCTAAACACATTAATAAAGATTTAGGTGATGCAATATATATATATAGAAATAGATACTACAGAATATACTCTAGCTTAATACGTACGAAAAAGTTAAAGAGGAAGGCTTAAACACAAGCCATAACTATGATTTCGATTCAAAAAGGATTGAAAACATTCTAGAAAAAGTGCCTGAATACGAGGTAAGAAAAGCAATGCTCCCTGAATTGGAGGCAATAATCTGCACCACAATAAGGAACTACAAGGAACAGTTTGACACGGCTTCTCCGGCAGACAGGGAGTATGCTGAAATTAAAATGAGAAATTCCCAGAAGTCCCTGAGGAACTATCAGGAAGGCCACCCGATAACAGTAGAAGGCTTAAGGTTTTGTGATGCTGAAAAGCTCCCATTGGAAAAAAGGCACTACCGGATGAACCCTATAACCAATTCCATGTCAAGCGCCATGATATGGGGTGGATTCGGGCTGTGGCTTTTAACAATGCCCCTTATTGGCACTGAGGTTAACAGGGAATATATCTCACCTGTCCACAATTCTCTCATAACACTAGGCATTGGCATGAAGATGCTTAACAAGTCCTACAAGCAATTGGCTGACAAGGGGCCCCTTTTAGGCGCAGGAATAAACGGCGTGGCAGGTTCTGGGGCTTTCACAACATGTATTAGCGGTTACACGCAATTAGTGCATCCGGCTGTCTTCATAGTCCCAAATATCACATTCATGATCACCCTGTGGTCGAGGTTCATACGCACATTGATGGGCCGGGAAAAAATAAAGGACCCTTTGCCTTCAATAGGGGAAGTGCAGCATGACCTTTTGGACAGGATAGAATCCTACAATAATCTGAAAGACCATTACAGGGATGCTGAGTTCAGGACAGTCAGCAGGAAAACATTTGATGACGAAGCACATATTGTTGACTTTTACATGAGGCACCACCTTCAAAAGATTAAGATGAGGGACTTCCATGTTGACTGGGACTTTGTGACAGGAAGAATATTGGGGGCGACTGCAAGGGCTGACGTCTTCAGCAAGACAGCAGAGTTCAGCGCTGAGAAGATGCAGGGCATGGACGTGCCATTATTCGCTAAAGTCTACGCCCACGAGATATCCCATCTTGACGGGGTGCTTAACGAAGGCAGGGCCAACTACAGGGCAGACCTTGTGCTTGAAGACCTGGCATTATTCAGGCCGGATGAAGGCTATGACCTCCAGCTTGAGAAGGACAAGCTCATATCCGCAGGCCACACATACTGCCTTTTGCTGCAGGAAGAGCACCTTAAGCATAAAAAGAAGCATATCCCTACTGAGGAGCTAAGGGAGCATTTGATTGAACTTGGCCTTATGCCGGAAGCTGAGCATATCCCGAAGAAGCTTAGGAACCAATTGAACAAGAACTGGCCTCTTGAAGGCATAATCGGGTGGTCAACTGCAAAGAAAAACAGCCTTATGTCAAGGGCACTCTTAAGGCTGCAGTCTATTGTCGGAGGCTCCAATCCGAACAGCGGCTACACAATAGACAACTATAAGCTGATGAAAAGGCACAGGATGATTTAGTTTTCTTCTTCAGAATAAGCATCCGGATGGAACAGGTAGCTTTCTATTTTAAAGCCCTTTGCCATTTCCTCATCTGGGCAGTCTCGGTCATGCCCGCCTATTGCCAGCCTCATGCCGTAATCTCCCAAAACTGTTAGGTCATATTCCCTGTCAAGATTTTTCCTGATAAGCTCTGCCCTTGCATATTCCCAGGCACTGTCTCTTCTTACATTAAGCATAGAAGCCATCCCTTCAAGGCTTTTCTCCGCCTCATCTGCGTCCCCATACATCATGGAATCTGTGTACTCAAGCGCAATTTGCAGGATGTCTTTGTCGTTAACCATTTTTTTGCCTCCAAGGATTGTATTTATTGTGGGCTATATAAATTTTGCTGGTTTTGATTGTGTGAACTTGGGGGGTCTATCATGATGGTCATAATCCAAGGACTTCATGATCTTTCTTTTTTCAATCTCGAAAGTCGAGGCAAAATGTAACCCTCTTGAACCTTAGGCAGCCAGTCCTGTCTTCAGATTGTTGGTGAGGATCGTTAATTCCATGTTTTTATGGATGGTAAGAAATTGTGCCTTTCACTTATAGATGCCTTTCCTATGCCCTACTTTAATTACCAGAATTAACAGTTTTCCCTGATTTAAATCGACAATTACCCTGTAATCCCCTGCTCGCAGGCGAAAGCCAATATCTCCCACAAGCTTTTTAAGGTGGGCTTCAGGCTTAATCCGTATTCTTTCGAGAGCAGAAATTATGCGGGTTTGCACAGTTTTTTCCAGTTTGCTTAGTTGCTTACTCGCAAGTTCTGAAAAGAGAATATCGTACATTTAAATGCCCAACTCCTTTTTCACCTGGGAAAGAGTCTTGGTCTTGCCAGCCTTTATTTCGGCTCGTGCTAGCTCTAATTCCTTTTTAGTCTGCTCGGAAAGCTCTTTAGTATCTTCTATGAGGTCCCAAATAACCTCTTCATATGTTTCCCTATCAAATAGCTTAAAGTTGTTAAGGGTGGATTTCAAGCTTTCTGTAATTTGGATTGTAGTTGCCATAGTAAGCTATAACTGGCTATAGTATATAAGCTTTACGATGTCATCGTATAGTTTAAGCTAATTTCATACGATTGTAGCTTAAAGCCCTTTTGCCAATTCCATGCCGGGAAACAACGGTTTCTTGCTCTTATCTCTTAAGAGGGCGGGCAGCATGAGGCAATTCGGCTGCTAACTCATTCTTCAAAGAAATTAGGCGGATGTCGAAACCTTTTTAAAACATCCCACTTTCCTTATTCCCAGTATGGCAGAAGATAAGGCACCCAAGGCTGAAAAGAAGAAGCCGGCTCCAAAAGAGCCTTCAAAGCAGGAAAAGATAATGCATGTAGCCATGAACAGGGGATTCTTCTACCCTTCTGCAGAGATCTACAACCCCATCTCGGGCTTCTGGACATATGGCCACCTGGGCACAAGGCTCAAAAAAGCATGGGAAAAGCTCTGGAGAAAGCATATAGTTGCATTAAGCCCTGACTATTATGAGATCGAAGACTGCAACATGATGCCCAAGAAGGTGTTTGAAAGTTCTGGCCATCTGGAGCATTTTAATGATCCTTTGACTGAATGCGAGAAATGCCGAATGAGGTACAGGGCTGATGAGCTGGTTGAGAATGCGCTGAAGATTGACGCTGAGGGCCTGGATGCAGAGGCATTGACAAAGCTTATTGCTGACAACAAGCTGGCCTGCCCGAAATGCTCAGGAAAACTGGGAGAAGCAAGGATGTTCAACATGATGTTTGACATCAGGGTTGGGGCGATGGGGGAGGAGACAGCCTATCTGAGACCTGAAACTGCACAGTCACCATATCTTGCTTACAAGAGGGAATATGAGTCCCTTCGAAAGAAGATTCCTTTTGGCCTGGCAGTAATAGGCAAGGCTTTCAGGAACGAGATTTCCCCCAGGCAGGGGTTTTTCAGGTTAAGGGAGTTTACGCAGGCAGAGCTGCAGATTTTCTTTAACCCGGACAAGATTAATGAGGCTGCAGGCTGGGATTCTGTCAAGGATTACAGGCTTCGCTTGTTTACTGTGAATGAGAAAAAGCTTGTTGAGGTTTCCTGCAAGAGTGCCAATGACAAGCTTCCCAAGCTCTATGTGTACCATATGGCTAAGATACAGCAATTCTACCTTGATGTCCTTAAGGTTCCTGAAGAGAAGTTCAGGTTCAGGGAGCTTTCTGAGAAGGAAAGGGCTTTCTACAACAAGATACATTTTGACATTGAGCTTGACTTGGAAACTCTTGGGGGGTTTAAGGAGGTTGCCGGATTGCATTATCGCGGAGACCATGACATTTCAGGGCATATGAAAGGCTCTAAAGTCAATCTGGAGGCAATGGATGATTCCAACAAGAAGTTCGTGCCTCATGTGCTTGAGCTTAGCTTTGGAGTTGACAGGAATGTGTGGGCATTGATGGACCTTTTCTATACAGAGGATGGCGAGAGGAACATGTTTGCATTTCCGGCCGTTGTTGCCCCTTATGATGCGGCTGTTTTCCCTTTGGTGAACAAGGAGAGATTGCCTGAGATATCAAGAAACGTGTTTGATGACTTGTATAATTCGGGGTTTATGGCGTTCTTTGACACTTCCGGAAGCATTGGCAGAAGGTACAGAAGGCAGGATGAGGTCGGGACTAAGTTTGGGATTACTGTTGACTTCCGGACGCTTGAGGATGAGACTGTTACACTCCGGGAGAGGGATTCCATGCTTCAGCGCAGGATTAAGGTTTCTGAGCTTGCTGCTGCCTTGCATCTTTTAAGGACTGGGCAGAAGAAGTTTGGCGAGGTTGGGGAAGAGATAAAGAAGGATTAAGTTTTTTTGGAAGCCTGTAATGTTCTGGGGTGACTCTGTGGAAGCCTTTGATGGTCTTGTTCCAATGCCACACGCCGCCTAAGCTTCTCCAAACCTAATCAAGGGGGAGAAGTGCGGCTTTCCATGCAGGTATAAACTGGATTTTGCCCTTTTTCTCATCTAATTCTTTTGTTATTATAATGCCCTTGTCCTGATTGAAATGTTCCATAAAGTAAGTAACATTCTTTATGTCGCTTTCGCTTATTGATTTCCTGTATTTGATCTCAATGGGGATACCTTTTAGGATGATATCCACTTCTTTTTCTTTTTCTCTCCAATAGTGTTTCGCATCAAAAAGTGAAACAAAAAGGCTTTCAATAAGTTTCCCTTCATCTATCCCATAACAAAAGCAGGGGTGATAAGGGTATACTCTCTTTAATTTTCTTGAAGAACTAAGCTTGCCTTTGCGAAAATTGCCTACTAATTTTATAAGTCGGCCTTGCTTTAAATAATCGATATGCCTAAAAAGTATTTCTTTTCCTCTATTAAGGTTTCTAGCTAGCTTATCTACATTAAGAATATACCCTGGTTCTTCAAAAAATATTTCCTTTAAAGTTTCAAGAAGGGATACGTCAACACCTTCAAATTCCTGTTTCATATCATACGAGATAATCCTACTAATAATAAAATCATCAAGGTATTTTCTTATGAGAATCTCTTCTTTCAAATCAGCAATCTCCGGGAAGGGAGTTTTAATATACAATTTGAAATTCTGTTTTAATTCCTCCTCGTATAGCTTAATTTTATTAAGCGGGATATTAATCTTATTTATTTGTAACCATTCCCTAAAGCTTAATGGTTCGAGTTTTAAAAGTTGGATCCTGCCTGCTAAGCTTTCTGAAGCTTTTTTTGTTATCTCCAAATTAGACGAGCCAGAAACAAAGAACTTGATGTTGGGATACATATCATAGAATATTTTAATCTTATTCTGCCAGTCTTCAAGTTTCTGTATTTCATCCAGGAAAACATAATATTCCCCTTTTTCAATTTTCTTGTCGTTTAAATTTGTATATGCTGAGAAAATTTCTTTTAACTCTAATGCCTTGTGGTCAAATGAAAAGTAAATTATGCGGTCTGGAGATATTCTTTTCTTTATCAGGTATTCTATCAGTTGGAATAGCAGTGTTGATTTGCCCGTCCTTCTAAGGCCATATAGTGTTGTTATTTGCTTTTTTTTAATGCTGCCTGCCAGTTCTGTAAAAAGGTCTCTTTTAAAGTCTTTTGTAAGTACTTTCTTAATGTTGCCTGTTTTCCACCAGGGATTTAGCAGCCTTAATATGTCTTCCATATTAGTTCTGAGAGTAGAACGAATATATAAGCTTTTCGTTCTGAGAGTAGAACGAATGTTTGCCTCTGATTTATGGGGCTTTCTGTTTAGAAGCCTGTAATGTTCTGGGGTGACTCTGTGGAAGTCTTTGAGTTCGGTGTGAGGCCACTGACCCTGCCAACTTTGGATGGTCGCCATGCACGAACTGTAGAAAAGACTACTCTAACAACCACTTCCATACGGGCCTTACGATTATTGTTTTTTGCTTTACCTTAATTTCCTCTTCCTGGTCGTTTGTTAAAATGAGGCCTTTTTTGAGCTTAAACTTATCCATTACTTCAATTAAGCCATTGGTCTCTCTTTCTTTATTTTCTCGGGTTAACTCCCAGCATACCTGGATGGCACTTTTTACTGTGTTCCTTTCCAGTACAAGAAAATCGCATTCATACTTGCCTGAATAATAAAATACATTGCCCTGGCTTTTCAGGCTTATAAAGACCATATTCTCTAGAAGCCAGCCTTTGTCTTTTGTTAATTTGACTGATATCTTTTGAATAAAACCATTATCCACAACGTAGGCTTTTTTATCATTGATTATTTGTTTTTTTAGGCTGTAGTCAAATTTATTGATAGTGTTTATGAAGTATGTTTCTTCTAGGAAATCAATGTATTTCTTAATTGTATTTGTACTCTTTATTTTTATGAACTTCTTAAGGGAATTATAGCTAAATTTCTGGGATACTGTTGTTACCAGGTATTGATAAAGCTCTTTTAATTCCTTATGATTATCAACCTTGTACCTTACCATTATATCCTTTATTAGGATATCCTCATAAACCCTTATCAGTATTTCAGGATCATTGAATTGGACATATTCTGGCATTCCCCCGTTTAATAGGTATTCTGAAAAATGCCTTTTTAATCTTGCGCGCGTATTTGTTGTGAAGGTAGATCCCCCATCAAACTTAAAGCCCTTTAAGATAAGATACTCTCTAAATGAAAAGGGGCTTACTGTTATATCCACGTGCCTGCCAGTTAATTTAGTCCCTATTTCATGGCTTAACAATTTGGCACTGGAACCTGTTATGAAAAATTTAAACCCTGCATCATAAAATCTCCTTACAAAACTTTCAAAAAGTGGGATATTTTGAATTTCGTCTATGAAAAAAACCCTTTTTTCCCCAAAAAGTTCTACGAGGGCTTCATAAATCATATTAAAATCTTTGGCCTGAAAGTTGAATAGCCGCTCATCCTCAAAATTGAGATAGTAAAAATCCTCATCTCCGTATAGCTTCTTAATCAATTGCCTTAGTATCGTAGACTTTCCACTTCTCCTTAAGCCAGTCAAAACAACAACATGGGGGAGTTTGGCTTTCTTTTCTATATGGCTTAAAATGGTCCTTTCTATCCCTAATGGTTTTTGCAAAATTGCCTCTCTCTGTTCCTTGACTGTTTGTTTCAGCTGGTCTTTTGATATCATACGTATTGGTGGGGTTAACTAGTATATAAAGGTTTGCATTACCATTGCACAAAATTGGCTGTTTTTGTTCATTCTGATTATAAACTATTGGGCTTAGTGAAAGGTCATTATAATCAAAGCCAAAACCACAAACAGAAAACAAAAGAAAAAAAGCGTGCTTCCAACTCCATCTAGCCCATCAGCACCTTGTTGCCATTTCTACCGGCTTAACAGTAACAACTTCTGCCTTTATCAATTTAGAAGCCCGTGTTGCTGCAATTACCCCAGGCTGGAAAGGTAGTCCACCAAATACCCCAACCCCAAGCCAGAGCCTGCTCCTGCAGCTGTCCAGAGCGCTACCTTCCACTCCTTGAATCTGTCCATGTCTATGCCTTCGCTGAATATGCTGGAATACATCCCTTTTGTCTCTTCCATTATATTTTCCTTGAGCCTTTTTTCTTCTTTCTTGTCTTTAATCCTTTCTAATGTTAATCTTAAGTAATCTTCAAGGCTTGTCTCCAATTCAGGGACCTTACCCATAACAAGGTTTATTGCGTTTACCGTTCCGCCTATCCTTCCTGCGATGCTTTGTGCAGTATGAAGCGTTTGCTTTGCCACCCTGTATTGCCTCGGGCCGGAATCAGTTGTGGAATGCGTTATGTAGTGGTAGTATGCCTGTGCAGTGTCTTTTGCTGTGTCCCATGCAGCTGCCTCATTCTCCAGGCCTGAATATTCTCCGACAACCAGTTCAAGGTTGTCGTCATGCCTTGTCCCATTGCACCACATATTGCTTATCCTCAGGAAGTCTTCTTCGCTTAGCTTGGAGTTTTCTCCCCGGCTCTTTCTTGCAGCTTCTTTCCCTTCAAGGCTGACTTTGCCTGCAGTGGCTATCTTCTCTATGGGGCTTAATTTTGGAATCTGTTTGAACATATCCTTTAAGTTGTTTGCAGCTTCTATGCCAGAACTCTTGTCGTACTGATACGTATGCTCTGTATGGTCATACACCTGCCTTGTTCTTGGGACCACCTTTACGTGGGAATTGCCCTTGGCATCCGTGTATGTCTCTACAGCCATGTATACTTCTGTCCTGTAATGGTCTACGTGGGATTCGCTCCAGGCTGAGTTTAGGCTGGAGCTTATTTTATTTAGCTCTTTGAGCACTTTTATGTGGATGCTTAAATTCTTTTTCAGCTGCTTTGCATTTGTTACTGAATTTGAAAGAAGCTCTTTTAATGTTGAGCCTTGTGTTGATCTTGAGTATTTCTGGGCCAGGCTGCTGCCTAAGCCTCTTGGTGACATGGCAAACTTGCCTGTATAAGACTCATTATAGGCATCAAAGACCTGCATGCATAAGTCGTTGGTGCTTGTGAGGAATTTTGTGATGTCCCCGAGTTTTTCTCCCCTTTCTCTTGCTTCAAGCTCTATCTGCCTTATCTCTGAGTATGCTAATGGGATCCTTCTAGTTTTCTTCATCTCGTGTCTTATTGAGCTGTATAATGCTATGCCTGCGCCTAATGCTGACAGGGCGTATGGTGCTATCTGGGGCATTTCCTTTATAGTTTCGATTATTGTGCCTAAATCCATTTTACTTTGAGGCAGGTTAGAGTTGCTATATAAATCTTTTGGAGATTCTTTGGAAGTCAGTGATGTTTTCTCTTCTTTCGTTTTTTAGTCTCCAAAACGTTTATAAACAAGGATGGTTTTCAACTTTGTTGAGGGCCAGTAGATCAGCCTGGTAGATCGCCACCTCGGCAAGGTGGAGGCCGCGTGTTCGAATCACGCCTGGTCCATACTAAGCTTTTAGTATAAGGCCTATATCTATTATTTTTTACGTACAGGTTTGTAAGCCTTGGAAAGTCTTTCTTTGTCATATTATATAAACTTTCATTTAGCTGAAAAAATAAGCTTGCTTTTTTTGACAAGGAAACTTTCAACACTTTCCTGGAAGGAGACTATAACCGCCAGCCTAATTTTCTAGTGTCGTATAAGGGGGGTTTTCAGCGTTCACGAAAGCAGCTTCAAAGACTTCTGCTCAGGTATTGCAGATCATTCCAAGCTGCCAAAAAGATAACTCCGCCAAGGCTATCCTTGATTCACCTGACAGCCCAATATTCCCCCCAAACCTTATTAACTCCCAAGCCTTAAACTCAGCTATGCCAATCCACTCATTGTGCAGGATTATCTCAAAGATGGGAGTTATGTCCCGGAAGCAGGCAGCAGAAGCGATTGTAGCAGGCAGTGTTATTGTGAACGGCAAAACCGCAAAAAGCCCGAATCTCAGAGTTTCAACTGATGCAGAAATACTGATCAACAACAAGCCAATACAAAAGCCGGAAAAGATATACCTGCTGCTTAATAAGCCAATAAATTACGTAGTAACAAGGAAGGATGAAAGGGGAAGAAAAACAATCTACCAGCTTCTGAAAACAAGCCAGTGGCTTTTCCCGGTAGGCAGGCTGGATTACGAAACCTCGGGGCTTATCTTACTGACCAACGATTCCAATTTTGCTGAATATCTCACAAACCCTGAATCACATATATGGAAAACTTATATCGCAAAAACCAGAAGCAATATCAGCAGTGAAGAAATAACCCTGCTAAAAAACGGAGTGAGGCTTTCTGAAGGCATTACCCTGCCCGCAAAAGTTAAGCGGCTTTCAGATTCAGAAGTTGAAATAAGCATACGCGAGGGAAAGAACCGCCAGATAAGAAGAATGCTCGCAGCAATAGGGAACAAAGCGAGAAGCCTGAAGCGGGTTGCAATCGGGGATTTAGCAGATGATGCACTAAAGAGCGGCTGCTATAAAATTATCGGCAAGGAAGAAATAAAGCGATTGTTCCCTAATGTCTAATAAAAAAGCAAAGGATTATAAATTAATATACAGGGGTTAGATTTTTCAGATATATACTCCCCTGTTTCGGCATTTCTCGTTATAATCCCAATGTATTATTGTGCATGGAGAAAATAATTTTTTTTAAATGGAAGAATACAATGCTTCAAAAATTGCAGAACAATTAACTTCATGAGCACTGAGCTATAGAAACCTTTATATATGGGCTTAAACCATAATACTATGTGTAAAAATGGATAATGAAAGACTGAACATTTTGAGGCTGCTCATAGAGAGCCAGGAGAAAGCATTCAGCATAAGGCAGATAGGGATTCAGAGGAAAATCAACTATAAGACTGCATACACAAGCCTTAAAGCCCTGGCAGAAGAAGGCATAGTAACCCAAAAAAAGCATGGCAATACAACAATCTGCTCCTTTAGCCACAAATTCAACCATTCTGTGTTCCATGTTGAATATGCAAGGCTTAATGACCTCTTAAAAAACAAGGATTTACTGGTGCTATACAGCCGCCTTTCAAAAGTCAATGGCCAGTTTATCCTGCTCCTGTTCGGCTCTTATGCAAAAGGGCAGCCAAAAAAAGGCTCTGATATTGACCTGCTTCTAATCTCAGACAGCCCTAAGCCCATTGAGGAACAGATAAGCCTGCTCCCGCTTAATATCCATTTAACGCACATAAGCTATGATAATTTCAGGTCAATGCTGAACTCAAAAGAGTTTAGTGTAGTTTCAGAAGCAGTAAAGCACAATATCCTGCTTTTTGGGATTGAGGACTATTACAGGATGATTAACAATGCTCGATGAAAAAAGGATAAAGGAAGCAGAAAAGAATGTTCGGGAATATATCCAGTCAGGGATGCTAAAGAAACAGCCCTTTAGGGAAGAGATACTCAAAGTCTTGAAAGATAATGCAAACGACAGCCTTGAGGCTGCTGAATTCTTATCCGAGAACAGTAAGTCGGACTTATGGATTATAGTCACTTCATATTACTCCATGTTCTACATTGCTAATGCTGTTTTATTTAAGATTGGCTACAAGGTAGGAGACAAGATAGCACATAAAGTGACTGCTGACGCACTGATTGTTCACGTCAGGAACAAGCTGAAAAAGCGGCTCTTGGAAGAGTATGAGGAAGCCCAGAATGAGGCCCTTCCAGGAATCAAGGCAGACACATTGATTGACGAGTTTGACAAGGAGCGTGCAAAGAGGGGCACTCTTCAATACCAGACCACATCTGTTGAGAAGCATTCAAAAGCAATCACTTCCCTAAAAAGGGCAAAAAGCTTCATATTCGAGATGGAGAAATTATTGGGGGATTTGAAATGAAACCGTGTTCGAAAAAGTCCATTTCTGCATAAATGCAGGTACAGCAAAACGTAAACAGCCAAGAACTAACCCCTAACCCCCAAAATCCAAGCAGAGGTCGCGTGTTCGAATCACGCCTAGTCCATTGTTTGGATGTTTCTCATGTTGTTTACTTTTTGGTAAATGTATGTTTACGATTAGGTAAACTTAGGTATATGAGTCTTTTGGTTTTGTTATTTTTTGTTGTATATAAAGTATAGAATGGGATAGCACTATTTCTTTTGGAAAATAAAATCCCGCTAGATATTTAAATCTAGCAGGACTTGTTTTGTTTATCGAGACAAAACAAAAAAGAGGGAATATTGCAGAAGTTAAAAAGTATTCGGTTACTGTCAAGATAATCCTTGCTTTCTGTTGGGCTTATTATGTTAAAACCCACGATATTCGTATTGTTGAGGCAAAAGAGGTTAAGAAGGCACTTGAATGCTATGGCTACAAGAATGGTTGCTTTGTGTATTATTGCAATTGCTGCAATAACTATATCCTTCAGAGTTTGGGCTGTAATAGCCGCCTTTGTAGCTGTTGCGGCAAACGCCATGCTGATTCTTGGGCTGTAGACTTGTCAAAACGTATGTTTAAGGTTCCCCACCGCCATTTAGTGATAAGTATTGCCAGTGAGTTGTGGCCTTATCTTGATGGCAATTGGCCGTTGCTCAAGGTTTATATGGATAGTGCCATTGATGCCCTGAATGATTATCTGCCTAAGATTATGGGTGATGATTTTATCCGTGTGGGGGTGATTGTCATTCTCCATACCTTTGGCAAGGACATGAAGTTCCAGCCTCACCTTCATCTGATAATGACTGAGGGAGGGTTTGATTCTCTGGGTAAGTTTATTCCGAGGGTATATTTACATGCTGATGGTTTTGCTAAATGCTGGAAATATCATGTTTGTACAAATCTCTGTAAGGCTGGCATCCCATTTGAGGTTACAAATTGGTGTTTTCATAATAAACGGTTCTATGTCTGGGTCCATAAAGATGGGAGGATTAGACACCCTATAGCTATAGCTCGTTATCTGGGGAGATATGTCCGTCACCCTGCTATTGCCAATAGCAGGATTGATTCGTTCGATAAGGAAAATATGACTGTAGGCTTCCATTATGAGAATCATGAGAAGAAACGACAGTATGTTGTTATGACAGCTAATGATTTCATTTCCGCACTGATTGGTCACATACCTCCTTCTAATTTTAAGCTGATAAGGCACTATGGGGCATACGCTAGAAGGACTAAGAAGATGTTTAAGCAACACTTACAGTCAAGTATAGAACAGACCAAGTTGATGCGATTTGGGGTAGAGATGCCCAGAAGGATACTTAGATGTCCATATTGTGGGGAAAAGGAGTTAGGTTTTGTTATGTACCTCAAGAAACCGAGTAAACCTCCACCAGTGGATAAGGAAGATATAGGATATTGGATAGAATCACTTAAGGGGAAGGCTGGAATTTAGTGAGCGTCAGCGAACTTTCTTGCGACCAAAAGGTTTATATATTGACTGTATTATTAAACATACATATGTATAAAAAACTTAAGATTACGGAAAATACCTTACATGTACTCTCTCTATTTACAAATGATTTTAGCAGGGAATATTATGTTCGAGAGGTTCAAAAATTATTAAAAATAAGCCCAAGAACAGCACAGCTAATTCTTGAAGATCTCGAGGATAAGGGAGTTATAGAATCAAAGACTAGAGGCAAGATTAAAACATTTAAGCTAAATCCAAGCGAGTTTACTAAGAGGTATCTTGTTTTTGTAGAGCAGTATAAAGCAATAGCATTTTTAGAAAAGAAGCTCTTAATCAAGGAGATAATAGAAAAAATTACTCCAAGCATTAAAGGAATAGGCGTTATATTTGGGAGTTATGTTAAGGGGCTGGAAACAGAATATTCTGATTTGGATGTTTTTGTTGCAGGTGAATATGACATTGATGAGATAAATCGGGTCTCAAAAAATTTGGGCATAGAAATAAGCGTTAAATGCTATCCTCTAAAGACATTTGAGAAAAACTTAACAAAAGATATTCTTCTGAAAGAAGTTTTAAAAAATCATGTGGTTTTTCTAAATGCAGAACAATTTATACGGGCGGCCTTCAAAAATGGATAAAATAAAATGGTGTGCGGGAAAAAAAGGAGGTTTAAGTTTAGTTGAGCCGAATTCAGATATTGCAAATGCTTATGTCAAGAAAGCTGAAGAAGCCCTTGAATCAATGCGGGTGAATGTTATTAAAGACTGGAAAATTTCAACTGCATATTATACAATCTATTTCTCGCTATATGCCGTTTTGATGAAATTGGGTGTAAAATGCGAAATTCACTCTTGCACCATTGAGTTTGCAAAAAGATTTTTGAGAGAGTATTTTGAAGAAACAGAATTAGACTTTACTGAAAACTCTTTGAAAGCAAGGGTTGATTCTCAATATTACACAGATAGGACTGTTCCAGACGAGCAATATAACAAAATGATTAAGAAGGCGCCAGAATTTTTTGTTAAATGCAAAGCGATTCTTATCAAATTAAATGAAAAAAAGGTTAATGAAATAAGAGATAAATTTCAAAAGGCAAGATGAGGCAGCTGGATGGATCCAGGCAATTAACAAGAAAGCATATTGGAAGAAAAAACTAATAGGCTTATTTAGAAGCCAGCATTGCATCTTATGTGTCAATAGGCCGCAATGCTTTCTTTTGCAACAAGGGAGGCATTGCAGGCTTCCTAAAAGAATTCCATAAGATTCTCACACTTTAAGAATAGTTTCATGGCTCCAAACGCCCCCAAAAACCCCAAAACCTTTATTAAGGGGTTACAAGAATAACGTGAATTGAAAGATGTACCTATTAAAGCTCCAAGATAATCAGGTAACTGTAATACCAAAGGACAGGTTTGACCACAGGGAAAAAGAGCTCCAGTCCTTTGTTTCCAGCCATATAGAGGATATTCTAAATGCGCACTTCATCAAGAACGAGTACTGGGTAAGCCTTGACCCTGATAAAAGAAAAGGCTCAAGAAGCCTGGACGGAAGGATAGACACAATCGCAATAACAGCCAACGGCACTCCCCTGGTGATAGAATACAAGGAAAGGGGCAGCAAGAACATGTTCACGCAGGGCTTGTTCTACGCAGCAATGACACTGCTGGAGCAGAATGACATTGAAACAGCAATAAAAGACCTGACAGGCAGGGGCTACATAGACTTGGATATAGCAGTAAACCCTAAAAACAAGAGGAAGATTGTCCTCATATCTGAAAAGCACAACCCCTTTGACCTTTTTGCCCCGATACTTGTGCGTGATGACTTTGAAGTCCTGCTAAAGAACTACCAGCTCTTTACTGAACAAGACATGAAATATTTCTACCTTTATGAAACTCCAAGGCCAAAGGCTGTCAAGGAGGCATTCCTTAGCCTTCCAAGATTGGGGTTCTACAGCAGCGATGAGCTGGGAAACGGCTCTGGCCTGTTCATAGAATCTGGGGAAGAATTCATTGTCCCACAAAAGCGCACGAATAATTTAGACCTTCAGAAGGTGATGGACAAGAACCTAGGGATATTCTACACAGAGCACTGCTGTAATGCAGCAGGCATGAATATTGCTGTCGACCCTAACGGCAGGCTGACAATAATTTCATACGGTTCAGAAGTAAGCAAGGGCATTGAAGCAGCAAATGCCCTGCTGAAGGACAGGGAAAAGCTGCAGCTGAAAAAAGAGGCGGACTGGAACACCAAGCCAAGGCTAATTTTCATTGCAGAAGGCCTTGAGAACAAGATTGAAGAAATAGCCTTTAACAGTGAGCTGACCATAGAGCCTTACGGCATAAACATTTACAGGCACGAAAACACAAGCTACCTGCTCGTCCATAAATTACAAACAGAGGACAGCTTCAAGACATTCCCCAACAGGAGAAAGGTCTATGATTTCGACAGCTACAGCCGCAACATAAAGGATGAGGCTGTAAGGGCTGTCCTGCCAAAGCTCATGCACAACATCAGGAGGATAGACCGTGATGTAGATGAAAGCTTCAATAACAGGCAGTGCATCACTTACTCCACGGCAAAGGAGATATTTGCGCTTGTAGAGCCGAGAAACGAATGGCTGAGCCTGAAGCTATGTGCTGACGTTGATATTCCCAAAGCCCTAAGGGAGGAGTTCTCCACCACGAACAGGAGGCTCCGCGTGAAAACAGAGTCTGACATAGAGAAGATAATACCAATAATCAAAGAAGCCTACAAAAAGGCACAGGAGGAGAAAAAATGACAAAACTTACTTTTTACGGCGCACTTGGGAGGATCGGCGGAAACAAGATCCTTCTGGAAGACAAGAAAGGCAATAAGACAACAAGGCTCTGGCTGGATTTCGGGAAAGACTTTGTTCAGTTCAACAAGTACTTCTCAGAGTTCGCACAGCCGCAGAAATGCCGCGGAATAACAGACTTCATAAAGACCAACCAATTGCCAAAGCTTCCAGGCCTCTACAGGCCGGATTTTGTGCAGAAGTCAGGCCACAAGGTTAAGAAAGTCTCTTATGACGGCGTGCTTCTGTCGCATGCGCACTTTGACCATGCAAGCGAGATAAGCCACATCCACCCCCAGATACCAATATATTCGACCCTTGAAACAAAGGTCATACTGCAGGCATTGCAGGAATCCGGGACATACCAGTACGGTGACTTTGTTGTGTTCAGGGAGTATTACAGCAGGAGCAGAAAGAACAGGGAAGTGGTTGAAAGGCCGTTTGAAATATTCAAGCCAGGAGAAGTTAAGAAGATTGGCGGCCTAAAGGTTGAATCCTGGCCTGTGGACCATTCTCTGCCCGGGGCATGCGGCTACATAATCCACACATCTTCCGGGCCATTAGTCTATACAGGCGACTTCAGGTTCCACGGCCATAAGAGCGATTCTACTGAGAGGTTCTTTGAAAGGGCGCAGGAAGTGAAGCCCAAGCTTATGCTTTGTGAAGGCACGAATATTGATGAGAGGCCTGGAAGGACTGAGGCCCAGGTTGGGGATGAGGTTTCTGAGGCAATAAAGTCCACAAAGGGCATGGTGCTTGCAGATTTCCCTGTAAGGGACCTTGACAGGCTGAACAGCTTTTATACGGCAGCTGTGAAGAACAACAGGAAGCTTGCCATAAACCTGAAGCAGGCTTATCTTTTGAAGCTGATGTGGGAGAGCGGCTGCAATGCAAGCCCTGCGCTTAACATGGAGGCAAAGGATTTCATGGAGGCTTTCAGGCCCGGGCTGGTGGTTTTTGCCCCCAAGAAAAAGATGGGGAACATAACAGAGCATGATGTGAGCCTTGAGGAAAAGCTGAAGGATTATAGCGGATGGGAGCGTGAGTTCATTGCCCATGATGTTGGCACTAAGGGAAAGCCCAAGATGCTTGAGAATGCTTTTTGCGTGCACGCCAACCACATCCGCAACAACCAGGAGCAGTATGTTGTGGCTATCAGCCCTTTTTCAATACAGGGGCTGAATGACCTTAAGCCGAAGAAGGACAGCTTGTACATATATTCAAAGGTTGAGCCTTTCAATGATGAGATGAAGATGGATTACCAGGGGCTGAAGTCATGGCTGGACCTTTATGGGCTTAGGGAGGTGCACATTCATTGCTCTGGGCATGCGTTTGGGGAGCAGATTGGTTCGGCTATAGCCCGGGTTAATCCTGGGATCTTAATACCCATACATACCGAGCATCCGGAGCTGTTTGAGGCTAGGATAAAGGAAGCGGACAAGGGCTATAAGGGGAGGGTGGAGGTTCTTGGGTTTGATTCTGAGAAGAACATGAATGGGAGGGCTAGGGTTGTGTTCGAGGTTTAGGTGGGTTGTGGTTGGGAGCCTGGGTTGGTTGGCAGTAACGCCGTGGAAGTTGCTTTAGCAGTTATAAGGCTTCCAGCCGTCCTCCATCCCTCAAACCCACACCCCCTACCCCAAAGAAAAAAAGCGTGCTTCTAAATTAAAAACGCCCTTAAA
>JBDRFS010000027.1:0-16537 GCA_043818535.1 Candidatus Woesearchaeota archaeon | reverse complement strand
TGGTCTATTTTACCTAATAAATCATACTGGCTATGTGCTTCAAATCCTGCTCCCTCTGCTAACATTTTTGCTAATTGCTCGTAGATTGATGTTCCAAAGCTGGTATAAAAAGAATGAATTATAGAGTGGGTTAAGATTTGTTCTTTTGTAAATATTGCTTGAAAAAATGGTTTATATTGGGTTTCAGCAGAATAACTTTCAATCTTAGATAAAATTACTTCTTTTATGAGCTCTTTAATCTTCTCTCTAGTTTTTGGCTCCATAAATAATCTAAAATCATGTTTCTCTTTATAAATGTTCCTTAGGATGGCGCTTTTGTGTGGGCGCCTAATTCCTTTCAGAGCCTTCCATGGAAAGCAAGAGCAACAACGCAGGCTGCTTAAGAATATAAGGAGACTAAACCCAAGAGCGCCTAATGCCCTCCTTCATGGAAGAGGAGTTCCTCCATACGTTTTCGTTTTAGGCAATTATCGGCAACTCACTTTGATTTTTTACTTGGCTTTTACATTTATTTTATCCAAATATTTTCTTGGATCCTTGAGGATTTTCTCTATTTCCCATTCTCCATTAATTTCAATAAACTTCTTTAACTTATCAACAAATTCAATGTAATACTCTTTATTTTCGGGTGAATCTTCTAAATCGAAAGCATCTAGGAATTCATTGTAGTCTTTTATCCTACCATAATCATGAAATAACTTATAACACTCATAACATATTTTATACTCTTCATGGTTAGTTCTAAAACCATTTTGACAAATGCCACAGACTTTTTCATATCTAGCAGGTTTATACTTTTCAAAATCCTCTTTTTTCGAGGCATTTGGCTTTTTTGTTCTTTCAGAAATTATTTTTTTTGCTAATCCTATATCCATTCCATGTTGAGAATCATATTCGGGGCTTTCCCTTAGTCCGCCAAAATACTTTTTATGCTTATATAGGTAATTACAAGGCAAACATCTTCCTAGATGATTAATCTCTCTTCCACACCTTTGACATTTATATCCCATTATCTCTAGATTCAATGAATCGACTTATCATTTTTAAAGATTTGCCTTTGCTACGCCTAATTCCTTTCAGAGCCTTCCACGGAAAGCAAGAGCAACAACGCAGGCTGCTTAAGAATATGGGGAGACTAAACCAGAGAGCACCTGATGCCCCACTTCATGGAAGAGGAGTTCTTGAACTCCCACAGAAAACTCAACCTTCACCCTTCCTAAAAACAAAAACATAGCCATCATCCCCGTCATCAGATTCAGGAATTATAAAGCCTTCATCACTTGTAAAAGTGCATACACTCATATCATCCTCTGATATAAGCTGGGCATTATCCCACTTATCAACACCAAGGTTATACCTGTTGGCAACCCACTTCTTGTCAGAAACCCATATTATCTTGTCTTCATTCCTTATCCCATACCTTTTCATCCACCTTCTCACTTCAGCCATGCTGTAATTCTTCCTCTCTTTTACTTCCAGCTCTATGAACTCTTTTATGGAACAGGGCACTTCATGAGAAGAATAATATTCCTTCAGGCCTTCACGCTTTGCCATCTTCAAGATACCACTTCAGAATATACTCAACAAACGGCTTCTCCTCCTTCTCAATCTGATACCTATCCAAAACATCATAGTAATTCTCCAAATCCTCAATTGGAATGTCCACAGGAGGATAATTTTTCTTCCATAGAATCCAATTCATCAACAATCTTGACAGCTTGCTATTGCCATCTGCAAATGGCTGCATTGAAATCAGCTTTAAGTGTATCAGGGCTGCTAGCTCCAAAGGATGAAGCTTCCTGTTCTCGGGCTTGTACCACTTGAGGAAACTGTCCAGTTCTTTTGGTATATCTTGCCATTTGGGCGGCACATAAGATGTCCCGGCAATTTTCACGTTCCTCTTCAGCTCGCTCCTTAATCTTCCTGCAATCTGATCATCAACACCAGAAAATAATACTTTGTGGAGCTTTTTGATGAACCTAAGATCTAAACTCCCTCGATACTTTGTTATAACCAAAATTCCCCTTTCATGATTCTCTAGTTCTCTTGCAGTCCTTAGATTATGGATGCCCTTGGGCATAATGCCTTCTTCCAATATCAATTGTGTCTGCCTTAATGTTATGTCTACACCGGACAATTTGCTGCTGTCATAGGTGAACCTTATGATGAACTCTTTGAGCCTCTTCTCCCTCTCCAGCCTGCTCAGCCTCTTCTTTTCTTTGTTATATTCTTCGCGCTTATTCTCTATACTTTTAATGTCCTTTAAGATTAAGTACTTGTATCTCTCGCCAGCTATTTCTTTTAAGAACTCCTTTTTCAGCCTTTCAACACGGGCCTTTGGAGGCAATATTTTTCCAATGTGTTTCTTCTTTTGGGCAATCTTCTTCCCTTCCCTTATACTATGGACCAGCCTATAGTAAACATTCCCTTTTGACTTGTATTCTTCTATAAATACCATGTTAAGAAGTTGGGACTACAAATATTTAAAGCTTTTGGTTAGGACTACACTTGAACTTAATCCTTTCCACGGAAAGCAAGAGCAACAACGCAGGCTGCTTAAGAATATAAGGAGACTAAACCAGAGAGCGCCTGATGCATTTCATGGAAGAGGAGCTCTTGAAGACATTTTAACGTATGTAAGCCAGCAGCTGCATTTTTGCATAGATATGTTTGAGGTGTCAGCCATGAACTTGCAAACGATCCGTTTTAACCATAGCTTTTTAAAGTTGAATCGAATCTATTAGAACATGAAATGCGTGACATGTGAATTATATCTAGAACCTACAGAGAATGAATGGGAATCCAAGGCTGTCTTGAACCCAACAGCCATCAAGGAAGGCAGTATTGTCCATCTTATTTACCGTGCTGTTAAGCATCCTAATTATTCTTGCCTGGGCCATGCGAAAATAGAGGATGGGAAGCTATATAGGCATAAGCAGCCCTTAATAGTCCCCACTGAAGAATATGAGGCGGAAGGTGTTGAAGACCCGCGCATAACCAAGATAGGGGACATATTCTATCTGTTGTACACGGCATGGGACGGGAAAAATGCAAGAGTTGCCCTTGCCACTGGCAAATCAATTGACAAATTGACTAAACAGGGTATCATAAGCCCAAACATCCCTGTCGAAAAGGCAATCGGCCTGGTAATCTCTGACAGATATAAGGAAAATTGGCAATCCAGGCTTGAACTTGGGGAAAAGGGACTAATCTTGTTTGACAAGGATGCAGTACTGTTGCCCGAAAAGATTTCTGGAAAGTTTGTAATGCTTCACAGGCTTGAACCAGACATACAAGTTGTTTATTTTGATTCCTTTGATGAGCTAAAGGACGACAGGTTTTGGGAGGAGTATATAAGAAACATAGAGGACCATGTCATCATGCGCCCCAAATACAAATGGGAAGCCAAAAGGATTGGGGCGGGAGCAGTCCCGCTAAAGACGGACTATGGCTGGCTGCTCTTTTACCATGGTGTTGAAGGGGAAAAGGATGAACGCATTTACAGTGCAGGGGTTGCATTGTTTACACATAATCTTGAAAATGTAACAAGATTGGAAGAACCATTGTTCAGGCCGGAATTTGAATGGGAAAAGGAGGGAGACGTTAACAATGTTGTCTTTCCAGAAGGGGTGGTAATAGAAGATGGAATGCTGAATATATTCTATGGCTGTGCTGATTCCAGGATAGGGCTGGCCAAAATCAAATTTGAAAGCCTGCTGGAAAAGCTTGGCAGGGAAGGCGTAAAAGGCGCCTGATGCATTTTATGGCAGAGGAGTTTTTAAGTTGGGACTACAAAAAATCAACTGTATGGGTTAGGACTACATTACTTCTTCCGGCGCTTATCTCTAATTATAGGCAATTCAACAATCAGCCGATTCCTATCTTGCGGATAGATTACAACTTCCTCACCTTTCTTGAGACCCATAAACTCTATTATCTTCTTTGAAAGCCTGACATCCAAAGTCGAGCCGGCAGCACCGATTTTGGTCCTCGTTTCAAGACCCCAAAGCCCTAATTCTTTGGTCTTCTCAGTAATTTCCCTTGATACATCCTCATCAAAGCATATTTCTCCGCACTTATTGCAAACCTCTGCAGGAAATTTTCCCACTAAGGTTCCATAAAATTCATAATCTACTTTTTTCCTTACAATTCTTCCGCCGCATTCTTCACATTTTGTCCGTTTCATTTCCTTACTTTATGTAATCCAGATGTTTTAAACCTTTTGTTTAGTCCCGGAAAACTGTCTCATCCTTCCCACACAGCCCAAAAGCTGCAACACGGGCTGCTAAAAATTACTTGTAGATTCCTGAAATTATTCGCAACCTTTATTAAAACCAACAATCATCTAGCTCCTTATGTTCGGGAAAAAAGACGAAGTGAAGGAAAGCTTAAAGAAACTGTCACAAGAGCTTAAAGAGATTGAATCATTTGTAAAGGAAGGATTCTCATCTTCTGAAAAGCTAATGGGAAACATCTCAACTGAAATCTCATCAATAAAAAACTCACAAAACTCTTATGTAAAGGACTTCTCAGCAGACCTGTCCTCGATAAAGAAGCTAATGGACGAATTCGAGACTTCTGTAAAACGGTTTGAGCACATGCAGAAGAACATCACGGACATAACCACAACAAAGCTAAATTCAGCATTGAAGGAGCAGATGGATGCAATAAGGCACTCTACAGATGAATATTCCTCATTAAAGCCTGAAGTTGAAAAGATTGCAAAGAAGATTGCATTATTCTCCGAAGAGATTGACAAGTTCAGGAGAATATCAGAAAAGATAAAGGAAATGGACTTTGAGCTGGAAAAGTACGCGAATAAGATAGAGGCGGCGGACGAGGAAAAGCTCAGGCTCATGAGGCAGGTTGACACGCTGAAAAAAGTCATAGCCTCAGAACGGAGAAGGCGCTAAGTTTTTAAACTAATTGTCAAGTAAATATTAATAATGAAGGGGTGGAAGCTTTTAAGTGCAGCTGTTATATTTTTGCTAGTTGCATATTTTGCATTCTATGCCTCTGCAATAGCTGCTGACGGCTATGAGGATGATGATGCCTTTCAGAATTCCACGTCTGTTCCTGCAAATGCTTCTGTGCAGTACCATACCATCCATGAATCAGGGGACATGGACTGGATAAACTTCTCTGCAATCTCTGGCTCAATGTATGTTATTGAGACATTCAACCTTACTGCTTCCACAGCAATAGACACGCATATTGCTCTTTATGATACTGATGGCACTACAAGATTAGATTACAATGATGATATAATATTTGGAAAGGTCAGGAGGTCCAGGATAATATGGAACTCTACATCTACTGGAACGTTCTTTGTTAATATTAGTGAGCTTTACAATTATTCTGGCGGAAACTATAACATTAGGGTCATGAGGGTAGGATCACTTGTAGCTAACATAACTTATCCTTTCTCGAATACCAATGTAAGTGAAGGGAAGAGCTTTACCGTGAATGCGACATTGGCCTGCGTGGATGGTGTCTGCCTTAATGTCACTGCCTACTTAGATCCTAAAGAGAAATCTGATAAGCTAAAAGAAGTATTGGATTCAGAAGGCAAAGTAAATGTTATAATTGAGTATAAGCAGCCTGAGCTGAGGGGAGCTTTTTCCAAGGAAAGCAAGAAAGCTTCTGCAGGCAACAGGATTGTAAGCTCTTTGTCAGGGAATAAGGGCTTTAAGCTGAAGAGGGAGCTGAACGAGAAAATGCTGGCCGCAGAGGTGGATGCTTCATCATTGGAGTATATCAGGTCGCTTCCAGATGTCAAGGCCGTATATTACGACAGGCCTGTGCAGGCGTTCCTTGACTCCAGCATTCCGCACATAAATGGCTATAGGACGCAAGCCATCCAGGTTAATGGCGTCAATATTACTGGTGCAGGGCAGACTGTATGCGTCCTAGATACAGGAATAAACTATTCCCATGCTGATTTTGGTGGCTGCTCCAGGACTTCAAACATAAGCGACGGCTCCTGCGCAGTTGTTGTGGGCGGATATGACTATGTCAATGACGATGCCGACCCTTATGATGACAACGGGCATGGAAGCCATGTGTCCGGAATAATTGCGTCCCAGGATTCTACGTACAAGGGAATTGCTCCGGGTGCAAGGATAGTTTCCATGAAAGTGCTGAATGCTGCTGGCGGGGGAAGCGCTTCTGACATAATCTCAGCCGTACAATGGTGCGTTAATAGGAGGGACGTGTTTAACATAAGCATGATAAGCATGAGCCTTGGCTCATTGAACAGCAAGTTCAACTACCATTGCAATGACCTTAATGATGCTCCGGAGAGGACAGCAATAGAAGATGCTGTTTCAAAAAACATTTCCGTGTTCATATCTGCCGGCAACGAGGATTATACAGATGGGATTTCCACTCCTGCCTGCATTGAAAGCGCAATATCTGTAGGGAATGCCAATGATGCCGACACTCTTACTGACAATCGGGGGGTAATATTGGATCTTATTGCTCCAGGTGTGGGCATCACGGCAACAGATTATGACGGCACGCACGTTTCCTTTGGAGGAACGTCAATGTCTGCCCCTCATGCTTCTGGATTGGCAGCATTAATACAGCAGTATTCCCTGTTAAGGGCAAACCGGTCTTTAAACTCAACAGAGCTGAAGCATAAGATGAGGTTTAATGGTTTCAACATCTACGACTCAGGAAATTACATGACTTTTCCGAGGATAGATGCGTATGCTTCCACAATGGCGAAAGGGATAATCCCCACTACAATAAATGCAGAGCCTTTTTACACAACTTCTCCTAACCCTGTAAATGACAGCTGCCTGGAATGGATGACTAATGGCTCCACTTGTAACCAGAGCTGGCTGGTATATGCTACCGGCACTCCTAATACTACCTGGGAATTCTTTTCTGCGTATGAGACAGACTATAGGTTCAACAGGAGCAACCGCTTTAACATGACAATCCTTAATGCTACTTTAATATCCCTTAATGAGCCTTCTAATGCCTCTTACATTTCAAATTCCTCTATAGTGCTGAACTGCTCTGCCACTTCGGACTTCAACCTTACAAACATTACTCTCTACCACAACATGAGCCAGTGGCACGCCAATTCCACGGTAAATCTATCTGGGCTGCAAAATTCTTCAGCATGGCAGCTTAATTTCTCAGAAGGGGAATACCTCTGGGGCTGCCAAGTTTGTAATACAGCGGACTGCTTCTTCTCTTCAAACTACACATTCACTGTTGACACGATTTACCCAGTATTCGAGGATGTCAATTACACTTATCTCATAAGCCTTGGAAACATAGAAAACATAACAGCAAATGTCACGGGATTGCATCTTAGCTATGTGAACCTCTCAATAAACCAAACAAACTACACAATGACGCTTAATGGGAGCATGGCAAACTACACTTATCTCCCATACTATAACAGAACATACAACTTCACCCTTTACGCAATGGACCTTGCAGGAAATCTTAATCAGTCAACTGAATCATTCATTGTAAATGACACTACTCCTGCTCCCCTATACTATTCTGTAACGCCATCAAATTCAACTATTCGGTACAATTGGAGCGAGACATTGTCTGTGATTGCCTTGGACGGCTACCCCATAACTGTTTTTCTTGACCATAATGGGACAAATGTCACTATGCCATCTTCCCATTATTACAATTTCTCTTATTCCTGGAACATTTCACAATGCGCCTCATCAATAACCTACAAGCTGCATGCAAACAACTCAATAAACCAGTCTAACTACACTACTGGAACATTAACTGTAACTGGCTGCTGTGGGAACAGCGTCTGCGAGTCAGGAGAAAGCTGCGGCTCATGCTCTGGAGACTGCGGGCAGTGCACGGCTTCTTCCTCATCCTCGGGCGGCGGGGGAGGTGGCGGCAGCTCTTCTGAGCCTCCTGCATCCCAAAACTTCATATTCAGCTCACTAAAAAAAGGAGAAAAGGTGGAGGTAAAGCCCACTTCGTCCTTAATCCCTGTAACCTCTGTTGCCTTCACTTCATCTGGAAGCGACCAGAGGACAGTGCTGACTGTTGCCGCTGTTGAGGATTCAGGTGTTGAGCCTCCCAAAAACACGTACCAGCTGCTGAAGATAGAACTCTCATCGGGAAAGGCAAGTTCAGCAAAGATAAATTTCAAGGTTCCAATAAGCTGGTTCAAAAACAATTCTGCGGCAAAAGAAGATTTAGTAATGAAAAGGCTTAAAGGAGAATGGGAAGAGCTTAAAACAGACTTTGCAGGAAAGCAAAATAACTCCTATCTTTTCACGGCTGAATCCCCTGGATTCTCATACTTCGCTATCTCATTGAAGCAAAAACAGGAAGAGGCAAAGCCAGAAGAGGTAAAAGAAGAGGGCAAGGCGGCTGCTGAAGAAGAAATGAATGAACTGCAGCCCTTAGAAGAGAAAAGAGAAGACAATAACGAGACAAAGAAGGGCTATCGCCTTGTTGTCTTAGCTATTTCTATAATAATAATCTGGATAATCATACTTGAGATTGTAGAACTTAAGAAGGAATTAAAAAAGCCTAAGAAGACTCCAAAGAAGGTGGCAGCTAAATTCAGGAAAGCCCCTTCCAATGCTTTAAGGCCTTAGCGTATCTATCCATATTGCCTGTGTCAAACCACTGCCCTGTGAATGAATAGCCGTAAAGCCTGCCATCCTTTGCAATCTTGGGGAAAATGTCCTTCTCTACCATCGAATGGCCTTCAGGCACAAGTGACACCACATCAGGCTCTATGATGTAAAGGCCTGCATTTATCAGGTTTGACGGAGGATTTTTTGGCTTCTCAAGGAACTCTATAATCTTATTCCCTTGCAATTTTGCCACGCCATAGGCACTGGGATCATCAACAGTAGTCAATGCTATGGTCACCTTTGCATTGTTCTCCCTGTGGAATATGAACATGTCTATCAAATCTATGTCCTTCAGCTCATCTGCATTGCACATCACAAAGGTTTCAGTAAGGTAAGGCTTTGCAAGTCTTAAAGGTCCTCCAGTGCCGAGAGGCTTGTCTTCTTCTATGTAAGTTATCCTCACGCCGAACTTTGAGCCGTCTCCAAAATATTCCTTTATCTTGTCTGCTTTGTAGCCTACAGACAGGTAAATCTCTGTAACATTGTATTTCCTTAAGAGCTCTATTGTATGCTGCAGTATGGGCTTTCCCTGCAATGGGATCATTGGCTTTGGTATCTCGTCAGTGATAGGCTTGAACCTCGTGCCCTTGCCCCCAGCCAACAGCAGGGCTTTCCTCAATGTCCCTGAGCCCAATGCCCTTAGCAAAAGGAGCTCGACAGCATGGCTCCTGTTCTTCACGTGGTAGCCGTCAACTGTCTTGTCTATCTGGCTTATTATCTTCTGGTCTATTGTAAGCGTGACTCTCTCTTTCATACCTTGTATGAATAAATGGGATTATTTATATACCTTTCTATAAGGGGATTTTAAGCCCTGATACCCAAATCCATAAAGCTTTTATACTGCACATCATACAAAGTATAACGTTATCATACCTCAGTGTATGGGTTTAAGACGATATTTCAGGTTATAAAACAAGAGGTGAAAAAAATGATAAAAGTAGCAATAAACGGCTATGGCACGATAGGGAGAAGGGTGGCTGATGCTATTTCTCTCCAGGATGACATGGAAGTAGTGGGCGTGACAAAGACCAGGCCAAGCTATGAGGCATTAGCCTTGATGGAAAATGGCCTTTTTGACCTTTATGTTATAGGGGACAAGAAGCCATTTATAGATGAAGGCATCAAGGTTAAGGGGACGCTGGACGACTTATTGGGAAAATGCGACTTGGTCATCGACTGCTCCCCAAAGAAAGGCAGGGAAAATCAGGTAATTTACGATAAATACGGCCTGAAGCAGATTTACCATGGCGGGGAAAAGGCTTCAATAGCAGAAATATCCTTTGTTGCGCAGTGCAACTACATGGATGCATTCAACAAGGACAAGGTGAGGGTTGTTTCCTGCAACACTACAGGATGCTCGCGGCTGATAAATGCGTTTAATGAGAACTACATGGTTATAGAGGCCATCCTGAATCTTGCCAGGAGGACAGTCGACCCCAAGGATTCCAGGAAAGGGCCTGTAAACGCCTATATTGTTGAGGTTAACACGCACCATGCTCCGGATGTGCTTACAGTCATTCCTGGCATAAACATCTCATCAAATGCCCTAAAGGGGCCTGTCACAGAGATGCATGCCCACATCATAACAATAGACCTTGAGGAAGATGTTGGCAAGGATGAAATAGTATCCCTGCTGGATTCAACCCCTAGGATAAGGCTCATAAATTCAGCCATGGGCTTTAACAGCACTGCTGAAGTAAGGGAGTTTGGCAGGATTATTAACGGCAGTCTTGGCGGCGACCTGTATGAGACTATAGTCTGGGAAGACAAGATATCTGTTGAGCCGTGGAAGAGGCGCTATTGGAGGAAGGATCAGGAATTTACCAGAGTAACGCTGGCACAGGCTATCCATCAGGAAGCTGATGTTGTTCCAGAGACAGTAGACGCAATAAGGGCTATGTTCGGGCTTATGCAAAAAGAAGAGTCAATGCTCAAGACAGACTTAAGCTTAGGAATAAGGAGGCAAAAAAATGTGTGAAGAAGAAATTATGGACGATATAAACCCCCATATGGTGAGGAGGGCTTATGAGATATTTGAAAGAAGGGACAGGGATGAGCTGCTGAGGTTTGATTATGTAATAAGGGAAGTAGGCCCTATCTACTTTGGGGAGCGTGAAGTGAGGGAGACTGAGTTTACTATTGGGGCTATGGGCCTAACAAGGCGCGATGGAATAGACTACATCAAGGTCGACAAACTGCTTAGGGGACTTGCAGGCCTTCTGGAATAATAGGAGGCAAAAAAATGGAAAAGGACATAAAACAGGTAATTGAAGGAAAGTGGAGAGGGCTTGAAATATTAGTCACTCCAGTTGTTAATTGTCTGATTGAGGAGAAAAAGGAATACAGGGCTGATGAGAAGCAGGAAAAGGCTGAGCCGCCAAAGTATTCTACTGTTCAGAAAGAGGAGAAAAATCCAGACAAGACAGATGCAGGGGATAAAAAGGACGGCAAGATTATCCCGACATACTGGTGCGTCTGATTTAGTTAACTATTTAAATTTTCTTTTCTTCTTCTTTCTTTATGAAACCGCTAATATTCCTGAACTTTAAGGCGTACGAGCAAGGCACAGCTGGAAATGCTGAGAGGCTTGCAGTTATTGCAGGCAAGGTTGCCAAGGAGAAGATGGCTGAAGTCATCCTTATCGTGCAGAACAGTGATATCTTCAGAGTCTCACAGAAAGTGGGAATTCCTGTGTATGCGCAGCATGCTGATGAAGAAGGGTATGGCTCTAGGACAGGGCACGAGGTTCTTGAAGTATTGAAGGCTAATGGGGCTTCTGGCGTTATGCTTAACCATTCAGAGTGCAGGATCCCTATGGAGAAGATAAAGAAGGTTATTGAAAGGTGCAGGGAAGTTGGGATGGCAGTGCTTGTTTGCGCTCCTTCTGTTGAGGATGCTGTTGAGATTTCAAAGCTGGAGCCTGACTATGTTGCTTATGAGGATCCGGAATTGATAGGTTCTGGAAAGTCTGTTACAGAATATTCTCCCAAGGCTGTTGAGGATTTTGTGGAGAAGGTTAAGGGTTTTAGTGCTGTACCTTTGTGTGGGGCAGGGATTTCCACTGGTGAGGATGTGAAGGCTGCGGTTAAGCTTGGCACAAAGGGAGTTTTACTGGCTTCTGGGTTTGTTAAGGCAGAGGATCCAGAGAAGGTGCTGTTGGGCTTGGTTGGGGAGTAATACAAAAAGCTTTTAAAGTCCTTCTAAATGTAAGTGGTATGATGGCAAAAGTAGCAGTTTTAAGGACATCACCTGGAAAAGTACTGGATGATTATGCAAAGCTAATGGACCTTGCAGAGTTTAAGAAGGCACTGCCTAAGAATCTTCCATTATTATTGAAGCTTAACCTTTCATGGAGCCTTTACTATCCTGCATGCTCTACAGAACCTTGGCAACTTGAGGGAGTTGTTGCTAAGTTAAAAGAAGAAGGCTACAAGGACATAATACCTATTGAGAACAAGACAGTTGTGACTGACGTATGGAAAGGGGCAAAGCAAAACTTATGGCTGAAGGTTTTTAAGAGGTATGGGCTGAAGTATCATCCGCTTACTGATGTGAAGTGGGTGAGGTACAGGCCAAAGCATGAGATGCTTGCATTGGATAAGATTTATCCTGGTGGCCACAGGATTCCTGAGATGTTTATGGGGAAAAGTGTTTGCCATTTTCCTACAATTAAGACTCATGGTCATACAACAACAACAGGTGCAATGAAGAACGCCTTTGGAGGATTGATAACAGAAAGACGCCATCATTGTCATCGGGCAATACACGAAGTTCTTGTTGATTTATTGCAAATACAAAAGGAAATCCATACAGGAATTTTTGCAGTCATGGATGGCACTGTTGCTGGCGATGGTGCTGGCCCAAGGACTATGATTCCAAGGGTTGCAAACTTAATACTTGCTTCTGAGGACCAGGTTGCGATTGACGCTGTTTCTGCAAGGATAATGGGATTTGATCCAATGAAGATTCCTTACATTAAGATTGCTCATGATATGGGCTTGGGGTGCGGAGATGTAAGGCAGATTGAGATGGTTGGAGATAATGTTAGCAGGGTCAACCTGCACTTTTCTACAGGAAAAAGCCCGGTAATATTCTTTGACCAGTTGTTCAGGAAAAAGATTAAGATGATTGAGCCTTGGCTTTTTCATACAGGGCTTTTTAAGTTGTGCATTTTAGGCTCTGAATGGTATCATGACAAGCTCTGGTATCCTCTTATAGGCAAGGGAAGGATAAATAAATTTATGAAGACCGATTGGGGTAAGATGTGGAAGAAGTATCAGATGGCTTGAGTTTTTTGTGAAAAATATTTTTTAGCAGCTGGCTTGCTTTCTTTTGCTGGAGGTTATGGGTTTGATTACAGATAAAAACTTCCACACCAACAAACCCCGCACCACGGGCTCCTAAACATAAAAACTTAAAAACAACAAGCATATCACCAATAAAAATGAAGCTGAACCTAGGAGACTTCCCAACACCAGCACACATCCTAATAGGATTCTTTGAGATAGGTATCTACAACCTTTACATAAAGAGGGATGACCTTACCTCAAAGCTTTACGGTGGAAACAAGGTAAGAAAACTTGAATATGTATTAGCAGACGCAATAAGCAAAGATGCCAAGAGAGTAATAACATTTGGCTACGCAGGCTCCAACCATGCTGTGGCAACTGCGGCGTACGCTTCAAAGCTAGGTATTAAATGCTCACTAATCCTAGAAAAGCAAAAGAATTCAGAACACCTAAGAAAGAACCTTTTATTAGACAAAACCTATAATGCTGACATGTTCTTTGCAAACAACAAAATAGAATGCGGGTTAATCGCAGCAAGAGAACTTTTAAAGAAAAGCGAAAAGCCTTACCTCATACCTCCGGGAGCTTCTTCGCCATTAGGAAACTTGGGATATGTTAATGCGGCATTGGAGCTAAAGGAACAGCTCGGCAAGGAAATCCCAGAACCAGACTATATAGTCCTTCCTGTTGGCACAGCAGGCACAATATCCGGACTGGCATCAGGATTGAAGATAGCTGGAATTAACAGCAAAATAATTGGCGTCGACATTATAGGGAATATTTTTGCCAACCCCGTAAACATAATAAGGCAGCAGCATTCGGTCTTGAAGCTAGCTAGAGAGGAATTTGGCATTGGGGGAAAACTCAACCTTAACTTTGAAATAATGCACAACTTTCTCGGAGATGGATACGGCATTCCAACAAAAAAGACAAGGGCTGCAATAAGGGTAATCAAAAGCTTAGCAGACATAACATTAGAGCATACGTATTCTGCAAAGGCCTTTGCTGCAGCTGCCTCTTTAGCAGACAAGAACCCAGAGAAAAAAGTGCTCTTCTGGAACACATACAACTCTTCCCCGCAATCCCCTACAGCATCTCCAAAAGAGCTTGAAGAGGAATTTCAGCGCTATTTTTAGGCAAAACTTTATATAGTCGGTATTGTGAAAGGGAATTGAAATGCTTGAAAACCTTGCAGAACGCTTCTATCAGGAGGGGATTACCCCTTCATCTGGCCTTAACAGCGATTTTACATCCCCTGTAATAAAGGAAGCTCTTGACAGCGGGATGGGCAGGTATGAGATCCGGAGGCTCATTGCCAGGGATTTCTGGAAAACACTGAGCGAGTCAAGGAATGTTGAGGATGCGCACACTGCTGAGGCAGCTGTAAGGGCGTTTGGAAAATATTCAAGGGGAAGGATAATAACAGTTGACGGCCTTAGGTTTTTCAAGGCCTCAAGGGCTACAGCCCCATATAATGGCAAGTATATCCTCCATGAGAAGAAGTACCATATGGCTCCTATCGTAAACAATGCTGGAAACACATTGCTTAGCGCAGGTGGCGCAGTGTTGCTGCCTTCAATAGCAATTGCCATGCCAATATACTATGCAGGAGTGCCTGAGGCAATCATACCTGTGGCTATTGGCGCAGGGCTTGTTGGTGCGGGCGCAGGAATGAAGATGCTTGCCAAGGCAGTGAAGAGTGCTGCCACGCGCGGCAGGAATTTCTTTTCACCCATGGTCTATGGCTTGGCAGGTGCTGGAGGCATTAGCTACATGTTTCAGGGGAACGAAAATGCCTCTTCAGCAGAAAACTTATGCGGGCTTGTGTTTATGGGCCTTCTTGGAGTCAGGTTTCTTCAGGCTGTAAAGAACAGGAAGAGCATAAAGGACAAGCTTCCTTCTTTGGAAGAGGCAGCAGAGGACTTGCATAAGCAGATTGCCGTGTACAATGCCTTCAGGGACAAGTACAGGGATGCAGAGCTAAGGAAGATAGGAAAGAAGGACGTAAATGCAGAGGCAAACTTCCTGAACACCTACATGGCACATCATATGAAAAGCATCCAGCCTCACCAGATAGACCTGGAGCTTGATTCAATTACAGGAAAGATTTCTGGGGCAATAGCCCATGCAGACGTATTCACCAACACAGCTGAATTAAGCACAGAGAAGGTATTAGGAGTAAGCTCGCCTTTTTTTGCTAAGATATACACTCATGAAGCTGCCCATCTCGACCAAATAATTAATGAGGGTGGAGCTAACTTCAGGGCTCATAAGGTCCTTGAGGATCTTGCAGTTTACAATCCTGATGAAGGCTATGACCTGCAGATAGAGCATGACAAGCTTGTTGCAGTAGGCCATGTTTACGGCATATTATTGAACGAGGAAAGGAAAAAGAGAAAAGAGAAGCCTCTTAGCAAGGAAGAGTTCACACTGCACCTAATGGATTTTGGTCTAAGAGACCAGTTCAGTGAAGGCCTGTTTGAAGCCATACAGGGTGCAAAAGATGAAGGCAGCATGAGAGACTCTTTAAGGGCATTTGGCAAGGAATGGGGAAAGGGGAATAAGCTGCCAAACCTTGATAATCCTATCTACGCAATAAGCCATTACATGTATCAGGGAGTAAAAGGCAGCATATTCAGGAGAATGCAGTGGCTTGTCGGAGGCAGTGATGTGAGGGGCGGGTACACAGTGGATTTCTACAAGCTGCTTAAGCGGGAAAACATCTATTGAAAACCCTTAAATATTATTCTAGTCTATTAAACTAATATGCAGAAAGAGCTTTCAGTCTCAACAGACAAGAAGTACCAGACAATTGACATAACTGATAAAGTGGAGAAGGCAGTTTCTTCTTCCGGAATTAAGGAAGGCATGGCTGTTGTTTATGTGCCGCATGCAACTGCAGCGATAATTGTCAATGAGAACTGGGACCCAAACATAGGTGATGACTTCCTGGACAAGCTTGATGAGCTGATACCTGAAGGCAAGTACCGGCATGACAAGGTGGATGGGAATGGCGCTGCACATATAAAGTCTGCTTTAGTTGGACCTTCAGAAACAATCCCTGTAAAAGATTCTAAGCTGCAACTGGGCACATGGCAGAGCGTGATGCTTTGCGAGTTTGATGGACCTAAAAGCAGAAGGATTATAGTGTGTGTGCAATAGCCTTACTGCCTTGGCTCTTTTCCAGTCATTATGTATTTTATCACAAAGAACAATGCAAAGAAACTCACAATACTTATGTAAATAACAAGGAAGATGCTCATTTTCTCTGTAGGCATTCATCACACCTGAACTTTGGGATGGTGACGAACCTTGTCTCTACTACTTCAAATCTCTTTCCGCAATCACAGCACTCTACTTTTCTCATGTTAAGGGCATGGAAGAAGCAGGTGTTTTATAAAGCTTTTGGTCGTTTAACGATAAAACCCACATTCGACACTTTTTTGTAAAAAGTTGTAATTTCTTGGTGATTTTTATTCGAAGAGATTTATATCGAATGTTTGTAGAATTTTCTTTTGGATGTCAGAAAGGGTATTGATGTGACGTATAGCTTCTTTTTTCCCCATAATTTTTGTGTAATAGCAGGTGATGTCTTCAAGCTCTTCT
>JBDRFS010000026.1:0-22675 GCA_043818535.1 Candidatus Woesearchaeota archaeon | reverse complement strand
TTAGTTCTTAATGGGTTCCTGAACAACAAGGAGATGGGAAACATCTCAGAAGCACAAGGCATTATTTTCTCGCTTAAGAACGATACATTAAACATTTCAGTGCCTGAAGGCATAAAGCCCGGTTCAATAGTTGTAAGCATTGGCGACAATGAAACCAGCTTTGTCCCTGGAGAAAAGCCGGTAAAGGAAATACTTGACTACAACGACTTTAAGGAGCTTGAGGAAAGCTTTGTCCAACGAGTCAACGACAGCAACTACACATTCAGTGAGAGGATGTATGTTACAGTTCCAGAAGAAGGCTCTACTACAATCAAGGCTGGAGGCGTCTCATACAATTTCATATTTAGGGACGCAATAGACTACAGCAAGATTAACAAGAACGATACGTTTTCAGTGCCTTTTCTGGACTCTGACTTTGCAATAGTTGAAGTTGACATGGAAAAGAGCACGGCATACATGTGGTCAGGAGGCAGTATCTACCTTGCAAAAGACGGCTACGAGTTTGAGGAAGGCTGGAAATGGTCTGTTAGCCTGCTCCCAAGGCTTCAAATGGGAATAAAGAACACTGAAAGCTTTGCCTTGGATGAAGAGTGCCTTCAACTTCCAAGATCATTTGCCAAGCTCTGCTATGAGTCGGAGTCAGCCAACTACAGCAGTGCTTCTATCATTGCTGAGGCATATGATGGCCGTGCCTCAATAAAAGCTTCTGGAGAAATTGCAGTGGGAAACTGGAGGGCGGTATCAGCTTATGCTGTTGGAGAAGAGGTTGCTGTGAATGGGACAATAGAAGTGAATGAGACAGTGGAAGAGCCTTCAGCTAATGAGAGCAGTACCTTGGTAAATACTAGCGAAGGCAGTGAGCCAGTTCCTGTTGAGAATGAAGGTGAGGAAAGAGCCAACTTCAGTGAAGAGATGGCTGAACCGCCGAAGTCAAGGCAGGATATAGCATTAGACAGCGTGACCTTTGGGCTTCAAGTGTTTCTTGGGCTGCTTGTGTTTGTACTTGCAATTTACTCGCGAATAAAACTATCCCAGAAGTGAAATATATCCTGTGCTGTCGAAAAGCTTTTAAATGAACAAGAATCCTTTTAATGCAAGGGGGTAATGCTTCTATGATAGGGATGACTTATGAACAGATTGTTTCAAGAATCAAGACAGAGAAAGAGCTTTCTGAATCAGAGATAGACAAAAAAGTTGAAAAAAAGCTCAAGGAACTTTCTGGGCTGATAACCAAAGAGGGCGCAGCACACATAATTGCCAATGAGCTCGGGATAAAGCTTTACGAAGGGCTGAAGGAGAAGCAGTTCAAGATAAAGGAGCTCAACCCTTTCCTCAGGAACATAGAGGTCAAGGGGAAGGTTGTCAGGCTTTATGATATCAGGAGCTTCAAGACCGAGAAGAGGGAGGGCAGGATTGCAACCTTTCTTCTAGGTGATGAGACAGGCGTTATAAGGGCTGTTGTGTGGGACGAGCCTATAATAAAGCAGATAGAGAAAGGCAAGCATCCTGAGAACTCTGCTGTGATAATAAAGAACGCTTATGTCCGTGAGAACAATGGCTACAGGGAACTGCACTTAGGCACAGGCTCATCAATTGAAGAATGCTCTGAGAGCTTCAGCGTTGCTGAAAGGAAGCAGCAACAGCAGGCAAAGCCGATCTCAGAAGTAAAGGAGAATGAGTTTGCCACTGTCAGGGGCACGATAGTTGATGTCTTTGAGCCTCGGTTTTATGATGCATGCCCTGAATGCGGCAAGAAGCTTGCGCAGGAAGGCAGCAAGTTCACTTGCAGGGAGCATGGGAAAAGGGAGCCTGTTGCAGCAATAATACTCAATTTCTACTTGGATGACGGTACGGACAGCATAAGGGCAACCTGCTTTAGGGACACTGCTGAGAAGCTTCTCGGAGTCAAGGGAAAGGCGCTGAAGGCCAACCCTGAGCTTTTCTTCGAATCAAAGAGGAAGATGCTCGGCTTGGAGGCGGAGGTGTCTGGCAAGGCAAAGAATAACGAGTTCTTCAACAGGGTGGAGCTCACTGCCAATTCCGTAAAGGAAGCTGAACCCAAGGAGATCATAGAAGCGCTTGAGAAATGATTTTTGTCACTCATCTGGCATCCGGTTTTTTGGCTTCTTTATTGGTATCAGGATTCTTATCTCCTAAGTATCCTGCTGTATTCATCATTGTTATGTGCCTTGCTTCTGTATTGCCTGACATAGACTATTCTAAGAGCAAGGTTGGGAGGAAATTTGGCTTCATCTCAAAGGCATTGCAGTTTGTATTCGGCCATAGGGGCTTCATGCACACGCTTTATGTTCCGGCAATAGTTTTCCTCGCGTGCCTCCTGCTGGACATCCATACAATAGGCTTTGCATTCCTTTTTGGCTATCTGGTGCATATTTTTACAGACGCCTTGACAGTTTCAGGCGTAAGGCTCTTCTCGCCCGTGTCAGAGTTCCAGTTAAGGGGGTTCATAAGGACCGGAGGCTTTCTGGAATACGTGTTCTTGGTGATTGTTGCAGCTGCAACAGTTGTAATGCTGCTGTTTTAAGCTGCATTAAATCCAGACTTTAATTCAAAACTTTTTTAAGCTCCTCCCACTTCCAAAGGATTATGGAAAGAGTAACTGTACTAGAAAGCCCTGTGCTCCAGACACTGTTAAAGAACCTAAGGGATAAGGGCACATCCACAACCTTCTTCAGGCAGAACCTAAGGAGGGCTGGCTACCTGATGACATACGAGGTAGTGAGCAAGGAATGCACCAGCACCAACACTAAGGTTGTAACAGTGCTAGGCACAGCGCCCGCCACAATAATTGACGAAAAGATCCTGCAGATAATGATAATGAGGGCAGGCGCCCCATTTACAGAAGGCGGGACAAAGCTTTTGGATGAGCTTGGAAGCATCAGGGCAATCGGTGTTGTTGATGCTAAACGGCTTGAAGCAGAAGGCTCGCTGGAGATGGACATAGACATAGGCTCCTTTAAAGTGCCCAAGATAAATGGGGATGAAGTGCTGATAATCTATGACCCCATGCTTGCTACAGGCTCAACATTAGTAAGGGTGCTAAAGATGCTGAAAAAAAAGCCAAGGAAGCTGATAATATGCTCAGTAGTGTCTACGGAGTTTGGGCTTAAGAGGGTGCTTGAGACCTGTCCTGATGCACACATCTACACTCTTGCGATAGACCCAGAGCTTGATGGCAGAGGATTCATAGTCCCGGGGTTAGGGGATTGTGGAGACAGGGCTTTCGGGGAGTGTGGCTGAATTGAAGCAGCTTGTGGTTAATGCTGATGACCTCGGCATGAGCCCTTCTGTCAATAGGGGCATATTGTTCTGCAGCCAGAAAGGGATAGTGTCTTCTGCATCGCTTATGGCAAACATGCCTTTCTTTAATGAGGCTGTAAAGCTCAAGATTGACTTTGGCATACACCTTAACCTTACAGGGGGTAAGCCCTTGACAAAAGCCAAATCGCTAACTGGCAGCAACGGAGAGTTTAGGGGAGGAATGATAAAGAGGCTTTTGTTGGGAAAATTTGACAGGGAAGAGTTAAGGGAAGAAGTGAATGCCCAAATCCTGAAAGTTAAGAAGCACGTGAAGGCAACACATATAGACAGCCACCTGCATTTCCATGTATTCCCTTTTGTAGCAAGAATTGTTGCAGAGCAGGCTTCCAATAATAAGATCAAATGGATAAGGCTGCCGGATGAGCCATTCCAGCTAGGCTTGGGAAGGCAGCACCTCAACCTTATTGTGCTGAAATCATTCTCAAAAAAAGCATCAAGGCTGTATAAGCAGCACGGTTTAAGAAGAGCTGACAAATTTTATGGCATTGCAGACACCGGGAGAGTGAGACTGGAAAGCTTTAAAAAGACTCTTTCATTTGTTAAGAATGGGGTTACAGAGATCATGTGCCATCCGGGCTATGCTGACCGCAATCTCAAGGGCTGGCTCGGAGAAACCAGGGCAAGGGAAGTGGAAGTGTTAACCCATCCAGAGATAAAAGATGAGATAAAGAAGCTGGGTATCAAGGTAACAAGCTTTGGAGGAATAAGATGATAAGCGTTGTCATTCCGGTGTTTAATGAGGAAAAGAACATTAAGCCAATGTACAAGAAGATAAAGTCAGCATTAAAGAAAATTAAAGGCAAGCACGAGATAATCTATGTTGATGACGGCTCTTCTGACAATACATTCAAGGAACTGTCTTCTATCCACAAAAAAGACAAGATGCTCAAGGCCATTAGGTTCCAGAGGAATTACGGGAAGGCAACTGCATTGGCTGCAGGGTTTGAGAAGGCCAAAGGGGATATCATAGTCACAATGGACGGCGACCTCCAGGACGAGCCTGAGGAGATGAGGAAGCTAATAAAAAAGCTTGACGGGGGATATGGCTTGGTTACTGGCTGGAAGCAGGCAAAGCACAAGGGCTCCTTAAGGAGGGTGCCATCAAGAATCTTCAACCTCATGGCAAGAAGGCTTACACATCTCCAGATCCATGACTTTAACTGCCCATTTAAGGCTTACAAGGCAGATGCAGCAAAAGGCTTGTGCCTTTACGGGCAGATGCACCGCTATATTCCAGCTTTAGTGAAATGGCAGGGCTATGACGTGGCAGAAGTGCCTGTCTTAAACTATGAAAGGCTTCATGGGACAACAAAGTACAGCTCAGGAAGGATACTTAAGGGTTTCCTCGACCTGATAACCGTGAAGTACCTTATGTCCTACAAGACTTCTCCATTATATCTCTTTGGCTCTTTAGGCATAGGCATGGGTTTTTTTGGCTTGATAATAGCAGCCTATCTCTCTGTGTTATGGTTCTTGGGGCAGAAAATAGGAGACAGGCCATTATTAATGCTGGCTGTGCTGTTGATAATCCTGGGCATACAGCTAGGCTCCATCGGGCTGATAGGCGAGATGACTACCTACAATGCAGAAAAGTCAGGAAAGAATTATTCTATTAGGGACGAGCTTGGCTAATAGGACTCATCAAGCTCTTCAAACATCTTGAAATATTTCTTGTCAGTGAACTTGTTGAGCATGTCTAAGTTAGGCCTCAGGCAGTGTCCCCCTACTTTTCCGGGCATGGCATTTAGCACAGGCCTTCTGACGTGTTTCATGCCAAGCTTCCCATATCCCTTATTGTAAGTTTCGTTGGATATACTGTACACCTGCTCAAAGTTCAAGTTATGTTCCTTGCACAGCTTAGCCACTTCCTTGCAGAATATAACGTTTGCCATGTAGTAGGTGGTGCTCAATATCTTTGCAGCCTCGGTATCTTCAGGGCTGTCAAACACCTCTGTCTTGATGCCTAAGGAATTGTAGTAGCGGGCAGCCTTCTCTGCATCCTTTTTCTCTACAGCTCCTACGAACTTCTCGAATGTGAGTATTCCTTCTGCAAGGTTAGGGTGGACGCCCCTGCATGGCGAATGGACTACTGCCGCCTTGGTCTTTTCAGCTATCTTCCTTGTGGTCCCGATTGGCAGGGTTGATTCAATTATTGTTAGTTTAGGCTTGTATTGGAGTATTGCTTCAGAAACTATGTCAACGAACTTCTCTGGCTCAGGGATCCTGATGCAGACATGCATTACCTGGAAATTTTCTGAGAATTTTTTGCCTAGCTTTGGGTCCTGCACTGTAACCCTGTACTTTTTCTCGCATATTCTTTCAATAGATGAGCCGATTTCGCCATATCCCAGTATCCCGACCACTTCGATGCCTTTTTCCATGCTACCTTGGGGATAAGCGGATTTTTTAAGCTTTTCGTATCTCTGAGACTGTTAACTCTGGTCTGGATAAAGCATAAACTTTGGCAGCTTGCGCTTTTGGATTTGTTGGCGTGGAAGTTTTTTTGGGTTTTAATATCCCGATAGAACCCAGATGGTCAGTAATAAGTCTGGTTGCCAAAGCCTTACGGCTTAGCCTTTTCTGTTGCCAAAGGCTATCATCCTATACATCCAAAGACGGCAATCTATGCTGAAATGCGGCTGCTAACTTATTACGTATCCCAGATGCGAAACCTATTTATAGTAAGAAGTAGAGCTAAAACCAAGATGGCTGACTATATAATATCATACCCTGTACTTATCTTTTGCTTTCTAGTAAGCTTCCTGTTTGTCCTGCTGCTCATTCCCAAATGGATAACCCGGATGAAGAAGCTAGGCTTTGTTGGCAAGGACATGCAGAAAGTCTCAAAGGAGGAAGTTGCGGAGCTTGGGGGCGTTGTGGTGTTTGCAGGCTTCCTTTTGGGCTCGCTCCTCTATATTGCTATAGATACTTTTTACATACTGCATGACTCAACAAGTTCTTTCCTTTTGAGGGACCTTACAGCAATGGCCGGGCTCCTTACAATAAGCCTGATAGCTGTTATTGGGTTCGTGGATGATATCTTGGGATGGAAGATAGGGCTTGGCCAATGGAAAAAGCCTCTCTTATGCGCTGTTGCTGCCCTTCCGATGATGGTTGTTAATTCCGGGCACTCCACAATGATGTTCCCTCTGATTGGAATGATAGACCTTGGGTTAGTTTATCCGCTGTTCCTGGTGCCTTTGGCCATAACAGTAACTTCTAATGGCTTTAACATGCTTGCGGGCTACAACGGGCTTGAAGCAGGGTTAGGAGTGATAATACTTTCGGCATTAGCCTATGTTTCTTGGGTAAATGATGCAGGGCATGTTGCTATTCTTGCGCTTTGCATGGTTTTTGCCTTATTGGGTTTTCTTGTGTTCAATTCTTATCCCTCCAGGGTATTTCCAGGCAACACTATGACTTATGCAATAGGGGCAACTATCGGGGTTGTGGCCATACTGGGAAACGTTGAGAAGTTTGCCGTGCTGCTTTTCCTGCCTTTTATCGTGCAGTTCTTTTTGAAGGCTCGTGGAAGGATGAAGAAGGAGAGTTTTGCAAAGGTGAAGTATGATGGCAGCCTGGAGCAGCCGTATTCCAAGATTTATGGCCTGGAGCATGCGATGATAATGGTTGTTGGTGCTGTAAAGAAAAAGGTGTTTGAAAGGGATGTTGTGTACTCATTGTATATTCTTGAGCTGGCGCTTGTAGCTGTGATGTTCGTATGGAGAACTTTATGAAATTTGGGAAGACATTCAACATTGCTCTTACTGTTGTAATCTTTGCTGTAATGGGCTTTGTCTTGTACCGCAATATAAGCGAGCTTAAGGGCTATGAGTTCAGCCTTGGCTGGGGCTCAGCGATTGTGTCTTTAATCTTCCTTTGTGCGTTCTTTTTGCTGTTTGCTTTAGGCTGGAGGCTCATCCTTAAAGAGCTTGGCTATAGCCTTGGAGTCAGGAAGGCTCTTCACATAAAGTTTGTGTCTGACATTGTAAGGTTCTTGCCCGGGAAGCTGTGGTATTTTGCCCGCAGGGCACAGATGGCCAAGAAGGAGAAAGTCCCGTATGCCATAACTGTGTATTCTGTCCTTCTTGAAAGCCTTTTTGGGATACTTGCATCTTCGCTGCTGTTCCTTGTTGCACTGCTTTATCTTGGAAGCAAGGTGCCAAGCTATATTGTGCTTATTGCCTTGTGTGTCCCATTGCTGTATGTTGTTATGAATCCAAAGACAATAAACTGGATTGTCAACAAAGGGCTTAAGAGGTTTGGCAGGGATCCAATGGAGCTTGGGATGAGTGTTAAGGGCCTGTTGCTGATCACTTTGTTCTTTCTTTTTACCTTTTCCCTTGCAGGCATTGGCTTTTATTTCATGGCGAATGCTGTTTATTCTCTTCCGGTGTCTAAGCTTCCTTTGGCAGCTGCAGTGTTTCTTGGGAGCTGGGTGATTGGCTATTTTGGCATCATAACGCCTGCCGGCCTGGGTGTCAGGGAAGGTGCATTAAGCTTCTTTTTGAGCTTTTTCATGCCAGTGTCTATTGCCATACTTGTTTCTGTTGTTTCAAGGGTCTGGTTTATGGTTGGGGAGGGGCTGGTTGTGGTGTTCTTTTTTAGGGATTGTTAGAATTCGTGCTCTGTTCCGTCTTTGTTTATGAAGTAGATTTTGTTGTTCCTGTCTTTTGGAACATTCTTTTTTAGAAGTCGGAGTGTTTGCCTATTGGGAGTCTTGAAGGTTGAGTTCTCTGCCTCGTAGCCACAGCAAGCTCTTGCATTCCCTCCAATGTACAACTCCTTAATGTTCTCTGCCCCTTGGCCGCACCAGTCTCCTACATCCCCTCCAATGTGAAGTTTCCCTATACTCCTTGCATTTAAGCAGCACAAAGGTCCTACATTTCCGGTTATATAAATCTGTCCGAGGTTTTTTGCTTTAGGGGCACAATTCCATCCAACATCTCCTTCTACAATTAGTTCAAGTAAATTCTTCCCCCTACCTTGAAGTTTGTAGCCAATGTTATGAATAGTTTTTGTTATTGTTTTAGTATTAAGAGTAAAGCTTTTATTCCCTGCATCATGGCTATTCTGGATGAGTTGAGTGACGAAAAGGCCTGTGTGCCATTCATATGTCTCGTAATCCTCATATTTCATGGTTGCTTGCAGAAAGCTGTTAATCTGCTCTGGTTCGAGAATAGCCTTTATTTTAGCAGTAGCTTCTTGAACAATCCCTGTATCTATTATTGCCAAGATATCTCCGTATTCCTTCACTAAGCCATCAAAATCATTACAAATCAGGTTTCCTTCTACTTTATGCTCCATTCTCTCCTCCGGAGTTTCTAATTTAGAGTAACCTCTCAAGATATCATCTTCTTTCCTGTTTAAGTGTACGGCTACCATTCTATCTCCTCTTCATGCTTGTCTAGGTGGATGAAGTAGATTTTGTTGTTTTTGTCTTTAGGAACATTATTTTTTAGCAGCCGCAATGTTTCCTTGTTTGGGGTTTTGAAGGTGGAGTCGAATGCCAACGAGCCACATTCCTTTCCTACATCTCCCCCAATGTAAATCTTCTCGATGTTCTTTGCACTACGGCAACACCAGTATCCTGCATTTCCTCCTATATATACCTTCCCTATGTTCTCTGCCCAAAAGCCGCAGGCATCTTTTGCATTGCCACCTATATAGATCTCCTGAATGTTGCTTGCCCCATAGCCGCAGGAGTTTCCTGAATTTTCTGAGATGTGAAGCTTTCTGAGGTTATTTGCCTTAAGGCCGCACTGGTATCCAACACTTCCTTCCACAATTATCTCGAGCAGGTGGTCTTCTATTCCTTGAAGCTCTCTGCCGATGTTATTAATCTCTTTAGATAATGCTTTTGTATTGAGAATAAAGCTGTTGTTGCCTGCATCATGGCTGTTCTGAATGAGCTGTGTGATGAAATAACCCGTACGATCGCTGTGTTCCGGATTATCCTCATATTTTATGCTCGCTTGGAGAAAACTATTAATTTGTCTAGGAGTAAGTACAGACTTTACTTCATAGAATATTTTTTTTAAATCAGACCGCCATGAAGCTACTTCTAGTAGTCTTTCGTATTGCCCCAGTAACTCCTCAAACCCATCAAACACCAGGCTCCCTTCCACCTTATGCTCTATTTTCTCCTCCGGAGCTTCTAATTTAGAGTAGCCACTAAAGATATCGTCTACAGTCCTGTCCAGCGCTACCGAAGCCATACTAATTCCTCTACACCATCCCCATGAACAAAGTAGGCCTTGTTGCCCTGATACTTTGAGATATCCTTTCCAAGGAGTCCCAAATTCTCTTTCCTTTGTGTCTTGAAAACGGACATATTTGAGCAAAGGCCAAGACCGTGCCCAAACCTTCCGTTTACCTCTATTTCAGAATCCTTGACATAAGAAGCGCAGAAGTTCCCTGTATTGCCATTGACAGTTGAGCAAAGGTGCTTTGCCATTGAGCCGAAGAGGTCTCCGACATTCCCCTCTACCTGAAGCTTGATGCGCTCATCAGGCCTTCCGGATAGCTTTTCCCCCAAAATGTCCAAGGGGCCTGTAGCATGCGTGTCAATGCTAAAGCCATTGTTGCCGGCATCATAGCTGTTCTGGATAAGCTTTGAGATAAACTGGCCTGTTATCCATGCATAGCTTTTAATCCCTGCATCCACCACAGTAGATTGCAGAAAATCGTTTATCTGGTCAGGATTGAGTATCACATTTAAGCATTCTATCATACTATTCTGCATTCCGGCATGGCCAAGGGTTTCCTCATATCTGGACAATAAGCCGTCCATGCTCCTATTCGCGTATTTTATCATTATTGGCCTCCATCGCACTTCTTTTAATCGGCAGTTATCATCCCAGTAAGAAGTATATAAAGCTTTTGCACATCAGGGCTGAAGGTGTTATCCCAAAACTATTTCTCGAGGGTGAGAATCTTATACCCCATTAATCTTTTTAGGAAGCCTGCAATGCTCCCCTTGTTGCAGAAGAAAGCATTGCAATCTGTTGATACATGAGATGCAATTCTGGCTTCTATTCAAGAAAAATATAGATGCCTCATATACTAATCATAGTTTCAGTGCCAACTAAGATTCTTTCATCGTGCCTTTTTTTGCAAAAGCTCCCTTGATAACTTCCGGGCTGTAAGAAGAAGGCATTTTTCCCTTGGTGGCATAGTTGTAGAGGGCTGCAACAAATATCCCTTTAAGGCTTGAGCTTATTATGCTCAGGATTATCCAGTAAATGATAAGAAGCGCCAGCATCGCAATTATGATAACTGGAGTTTTTGTAAGCAGCGAAAGACCAAAGGGGATAAGGCCTAGCACGCCTAATACCACAAAGAATACTCCGATAGAGAACCTGCCGGCAACATTCTCGCCCCAGGTCTTTACGAAAAGCTGTTCTGACTTCTTTATTGCCTTGAATACTCCTAAGCCTTCAACTACAATTATAGGGATGACAAAGAACGTAAGCAGGCTCCATGCAAACTGCAGGATGGATGAGGCTGCCTTGGCAGTGCCTGAAGACCTGTTTGATATGCTTTTGAGTATAGTCCCTACTATTGCTGATATCAATGCCCATGCAAGTATCTTCCAAACATTCTTTGAAGCAGCCCTTATGCCGTCGCTGAACTTTGGGTCTTTGCCGTTCAGCCTCATGTGCGCACAGGATATCAGCCCTGAATTGAAGAAGATGACTACGAAATAGCTGGCCAGCAGGTAAAAGAAGAAAAACAGGTAGTAGTTCAGGCCGAAGCCTTCTGCCCTTCTCATGTATGTGGAGACTCCAAGGAAGATGAAAAACATCAATGTTACTGTAGAGGATATTATTGGAAAGAGTATGAGCTCCTTGTCCTTTCTTAGCACATTGAAGCTTTCCTTGATTAGCAGTATGCTTCTTGAGATGCTTTCAAACATAGCAAACCAGTATATTTGGAAGTATAAATATATTTCTTTTGATAGCAAACTACAGAAAAGCTTAAATATTACTTAATATATACTAAGTAATACCATGGAAACAATAAGCCTTAAGATGGACGGAAGCCTCCTTAAGGAGATTGACAAGTACATCAAGCGCTTTCGCTACAGCACCAGAACAGAGTTCATAAGGGAAGCCATAAGGAACAGGTTGTATGATATTGAGGCGGAAATTGCGATAAGGAGATTAGCTAATCTAAAAGGGAGCTTGAAGGGGAAGGCTAGGATGAGCGATGAAAAAGCAAGGGAACTAGCTTTCAAGGATTTATTAAGAGGACATAAGATGAAGCTAGATTAGTTCTTCTGGCTTCTTTGCGTCGACAAATTCCTCTGATTCATAGAAATGTTTATCTCTAGTCACTAAAATTGCTTCTTGTCTCTTCGCTAGTATAACATGGATAGCATCGGATGCAGGGATGCTATTTCTCTTTGAGAGATCGCACGCTTCTCTTACTACATCTTTATGGACATCTATCTTAACTAATAACTTTCTTGGCACTATTGATATTATTTCCTTAATCTCTTCTGAATTATAGGCTTTGCATAATTCTCTTTCAACTTGGTTGGAATAAACTATTAAATCTCCTTCCTTGATAATCTTCTTTATCAACTCAAAAGCCCAGTCACCTAAGGGCCTGAACTTATCTGAACGGTTTTCATAATAATCCCTCCAGATGCAAGTGTCTAAATAGTATTTCTGCATCTTCTTTTCTTATTTTTCTTCCTTTAAAACTGTTTCTCTTGAAATTCGTAAATATTCCGTTATCGTCGGAAAGTTTTCAGGGTTATTCTTATTAGAATAAAATTAACAGCAGATTATTAATTCCGTTTGGTAGTTACAGAACTGTTAGAAAAGAGGAGGAGGCCAAAATGGAAAATGAAATAGGCGGCATTTATAGGAGTTTTAAACAGCTACCAATATCAGAGATACCAACATCCTTGAATTTAATAGAAGCAATATATAACTGGACATATGACCCAGAAGAGACCAAGGCAAGACAAAAAGACCTTCGATATACTTTATATAAAGATATAGCAGAAAAATTCAAGGGAGATTTAAGGAAGGTATATATTAAGCATAAAAATAAAAAAGAAAGACTGTTTTTGGGAGATGTAAAGGATTTTGAAACAGTTTATTTGCAAAATTGCAAGGATCTTATATCTAGATATCAAAGAGATGTACCGCTTGGCAAAAGACGTACAGTGTCAAATATTGATTCAGATTTTCACGATAGAGTTTATGAAAAATAAGGTTTACATTAAACAAGGAAGCAAATAAAGCATAAGACCCCCTTCCACACCCACAAAACCAACAGCCCAGACTTCCAAAAAACAAAAATATTTATAAATCAAGCCCCTTCCTCTTTAAAAGTCATGTACGATTTCAAAAACACAGAAGAAGCTGTAATAAGGTATTGGGAAGAAAAGAACATTTACCTAAAGAATAAAGAGCTAAGAAAGTCAGGAAAAAAGTTCTACTTCTTGCAGGGCCCGCCATACACCAGCGGAAAGCTCCACATGGGGCACGCATGGAACAACGCACTAAAAGACATGCTTCTCAGATACAAGAGGATGAAAGGCTTTAATGTCTGGGACAGGGGCGGATATGACATGCATGGCCTTCCTACAGAAAGGAAAGTCATGGAACTGCATTCTCTCAAGACAAAAGAGGAAATCCTTGAATATGGCATGGAAAAATTCATACAGGAATGCATACAATGGTCTTCAGAAAAGGCAGGGGACATGGACCGGGACTTATGGAGATTAGGCATATGGTTTGACCACAAGAACGCCTACTGGCCGATAAAGAACGAGTACATTGAGGGGGTATGGTGGCTTATCAAGAAAGCCCATGAGAACAAGAGGCTTTACCGCGGCCTGAAGACAATGAGCTGGTGCCCAAACTGCGCAACAGCAATGGCCAAGCACGAATGCGAGTACAAGCTTGTTACAGAGAAATCAATATTCGTAAAGCTCAAGCTTAAAGGTAAGGAAAACGAGTACTTCATAATATGGACAACCACACCATGGACAATAGCCTACAACCTGGCAATAATGGTCAACCCTACCTTAGATTATGTAAGGGCAAGGGTTGGAAATGAAGTATGGATAGTCGCAAAAGGCCTTCTCGGCCCTGTGGTGAACACGCTGTCTGAAAAAGGCTATCATGTCCTGGAAGAGTTCAAGGGAGAAAAGCTGGAAGGCCAGGAATACGTCCATCCTTGGGAGGGCCAGATAAAGCAGTTCAAGGAACTGAAAGAGAAGCATCCTAAGGTTCACACAGTGCTCCTTTCAGAAGATTTTGTCAACCTGACTGCAGGCTCAGGATTAGTGCACTGCGCCCCGGGATGCGGGCCGGAAGACTATGAGATAGGCCACAAGAATAATGTTCCTCCGTTCAATAATCTGAAGGAAGATGGCACATTCCCAGAAGACATGGGCATCTTCTCAGGAAAAAAGGCAAAGAAAGAAGACGAATTTTTCATAGAAAAGCTTACTGAGGCAGGAGTGCTTCTGGGCATCACAGATGTTGAGCACGATTACGCGCACTGCGAAAGATGCAGGTCTCCTGTAATTTTCCGCGCAACAAAGCAGTGGTTCTTCAAGACAGAAGACCTTAAGGAAAAGATGCTGGAAGCGAACAGCAATGTGCTATGGGTTCCAGAAGCAGGGAAAAACGCATTCGGCTCCTGGCTGAAGAACTTAAGGGACAACTCGATTACAAAGCAAAGGTTCTGGGGGACGCCTGCTCCTATATGGGTGTGCGACAGCTGCGGGAAATACGAGGTTGTGGCTTCAAGGGAAGAGCTGAAGAAGCTGAATGCCAGCAAGATTCCGGAGAATCTCCACAAGCCTTGGATAGATGATGTCAAGATAAAGTGCAGCTGCGGCAGCTTGATGGACAGGATACCTGATGTACTGGATGTGTGGATTGACGCCGGATGCGCATCATGGATATGCCTGTATTACCCAGAGAAGGAAGACTTCTTTAAGGAATACTTCCCTGCTGATTTCATACTGGAGGCAAGGGAGCAGGTAAGGGGCTGGTTCAACCTGTTGATGGTGGCTTCCATGATTGCGATGGACAAGCCATGCTTCAAAAGCGCTTACATGCACGGGATGCTCACAGATGTTGAGGGGGAGAAGATGTCCAAGAGCCTGGGCAATGTAATTTCTCCTTACGAGATGGTCGACAAGCATGGTGCTGACACATTGCGCTTCTACATGTGCAGGACTTCTGCCGGCGAGGACATAAACTTCAGCTGGGATGAGGCAAAGCTCAAGTACAAGAACCTTTCGATACTATGGAATGTCCACCAGTATCTTATTGAATACGCAAAGAACTCTGGAATAAACCCTTCAAAGGACGCGAAATTCGGCAATGCCCTGGAAGACAGGCACATACTCTCAAAGCTGAACTCAACTATCAGGGAAGTTACCAAGCTCTATGATGCCTACAGGCTTGATGAGGTGCCGGAAAAGATTGAGAATCTCTTTTTAGACTTAAGCAGGACTTACATACAGCTGACTAGGGACAGGATCTCAGAGAAGCCTGAAGAAGTTATTCCTGTTATCCATGCTGTGCTTATGGAAACAATAAAGATGCTCTCAACAGTATCCCCATTCATATCAGAGGCTATTTTCCTGAACATAAAGCAGGCGTTCAGGCTGGATGGAGAAAGCATTACGATGCTTGACTGGCCATCCTATCATGAAAAGCTTATTGACCCTAAGCTGGAACAGGAATTTGCCCTGGCAGAGAACATAATACAAGCCATGCTGTCTGCAAGGGAGAAGGCTTCCCTAAGCGTGAGGTGGCCTTTGGCAGAAGCTACTGTGCTTACACGGAACAAGGAAGCCATAGCTGCTGTCAACAGCATGAAGGAACTGATAAAGTACCAGACAAATGTTAAAGAAGTAAATGTCAAGGAAGAGATTAAGGGCGTTACAATAGACGTTAAGGAGAACAAGGGGGCTATTGGCCGGGACTTCAAGAAGGATGCGCCAAAGATTTTGTCAAAAGTTAATGCTGAAATATTGAAGAGGATAATGGAAGACGGCAAGGCTGATGTTGGGGAGTTTGAGCTTACCAAGGACCATATAATTGTTAATGAGACTTTGCCGCAGCATCTTGTTGCCTCCCAGTTTAAGTTTGGAAACCTTTACATTGACACCAAGCTAAGCCCAGAACTGGAAAGTGAAGGCTTTGCAAGGGAGCTTACTCGCAGGGTGCAATTGCTGAGGAAGGAGAATGGCATGAAGAAAGCTGACAGGATAAAGCTTTCTATTTTTGGGAATTGTCTTTTGGACAAGTGGGCTTCTGACATCAAGGCTAAGGTCGGGGCTTATGAGCTCCATCTTTCTGACAAGAATTACGCTATTAAGGCTGAAGCCAAGATAAAGGACGTGCCTTTCAGGATTTCCTTGGAGAAGTCCTGCTGATTTCTTTTAGAAGCCTGGGATGCTGCTTCTCTTTCTGTGGAAGTGATTGGCAAAAGTTATAAATTGTGCCCTTTTTACTGGTAGGTATGCAAGAAAAAGTTTTTTTTGAGAATAGCAATGGCATCAAGCTATGCGGCATATTGTCCAATAATGGTAATCCGGTCATAATCCTGTGCCATGGGTTTAGCACAAGCAAGGAAAGCAGGACATATGTGAAATTAGAAGCAATGCTCAATGATAAGGGGTTCTCTACTTTCAGGTTTGATTTCTTTGGCCATGGGGAAAGCGGAGGAAAATTTGAAGACATAACAATATCCGAGGCTGTTGATGATGTTTTAAACGCAATTAAGTTTTTGAAGAGGAAAGGCTATGCAAGAATAGGACTCATGGGCTCAAGCTTTGGTGGGATGGCTTCCTTACTGGCTGCATCAAGGACAAATGAGCTGTTTGTCTTGGCCTTAAAGTGCCCTGTTTCAGATTACCTTGGCAAATTGGTTGTACAAGGGGGGGTGGGGCAGTGGAAGGAAAAAGGCTACTGTTACTATGAGAGCGGAGATGGAAGGAAACTAAAGCTGAATTACTCTTTTTTGGAGGATGCGGAAAAAGTCAGCGGCTATGAGGCTGCAAAGAAGATAAGAATCCCTACTTTGATTGTCCATGGTGACAAGGATGAAACTGTTCCAGTGGATCAAAGCAAGAAAACTGCAAGCATAATAGAAAACTGCAGGTTGGAGGTAATCGAGGGTGAAGACCATCATTTCTCCAAAGACAATGAAACAGTGTTAAAGCTCATTTCTGAGTTCATTGCTGAAGAAGCATCTTGCTTTCTGTAGAAGCGTAACATATCGGGCTGCTACCCATTTATAAATCATAACCTTTATAAAGGGCAGCCTTCTCCTTATAAACCATTTATAAATAACCCGAGGAGGAGATGGACTAGAATGGCTGTAAAATCGGAAATAAAAATACAGAATATCGTTGCCACAGCGAACTTAGGCGTCGCAATACCGCTGGTGAAGCTGGCGGAAACCTTGCCAAACACAGAATACAACCCGGAGCAGTTTCCTGGATTGGTGATGAGGATCAAGGAGCCAAAGACTTCTGCATTAATCTTCAGTTCAGGAAGAGTTGTCTGTACTGGTGCAAAATCCCTGAAAAAGGTTAAGGAAGCTCTTGCCAACATCATAAAGAACATTGAAAAAATCAAGATAAAGATTACTGAGCAGCCTAAGCCTATCGTACAGAACATGGTCGCTTCCGGAAGCATTGGCATTGACCTGAACCTTAATTCTTTGGCTATCGAGCTGGAGAACACAGAATACGAGCCAGAGCAGTTTCCTGGACTGGTGTATAAATTGCCGGGAACAAGGGCTACCTTCCTATTGTTCAGCAACGGGAAGATTGTGTGTACTGGCACGAGGTCAGAACCAAAGCTGCACGAGGCAGTTGACCTGCTTATAGAGAACTTGGCAAAGGTTGGCTATAAGTGATTTTTTTCATTTTTTTAAGCCTATAAGTTTATTAATCTAAGCAGTATAGGAGGAAAAAATGGCAATTGAAGAAAAACTTTCCAAAGACATAACTTGGGTTTATGCAGCAAAACAAATAGCACCTTACGTTGAAGTTACTTACCCTCAAATTCCAGTCATGGGAAGGATAAAATTGGGTCTTTTCCATAAGATATTAAGGAAGGCATTTAAAATAAGATCTTATATGTCAGGTGAAAAAAAACAGATTGATAAACTGATAGAAGATCGCATAAAGACAGAGGAACAATACTTAATTAAGGCTGGGATGAATACACTAGCAGAAAGAGATGCTTTTACTGTAGTACATGCGGCAGCTAGCTATTTACAAAGGGTAATTCGTCATGCTGAATCTTATAAACGTGAAGGGTTTCCTTCCTTAGAAATTACAAAAAGGGGAATAAAAGTTAATAAAAATGATTTTGAGGATATTATTGAACTTGCTGTTAGTGATGGCATATATGAAATAGAAGAGCAAACCCCTTTCAAAATAGGGGGGGAAAGGATGAAATTAAAGGCTATAAATCCTGACTTTAAGGAAAAGGCCAAAGAAAGACTTCTAGAAGAGATCTATTCAGGCCTAGACACTGGAGCAGAAGTTAACTTTCTTGAGAGAGTAACTGTAGGAAAGGATGAAGATGCGTTCTACATGACGCGGTACTACAACAACCAATAGGGGTTGTAAATATTTAAGCCTATAAGTTTATTAATCTAAGCAGTATAGGAGGAAAAAATGGCAATTGAAGAAAAGCTTTCAAAAGACATAAACTGGATATATGCAGCAAAGCAGATAGAGCCTTACATTAAAGTTATAGACAATAAAGGACCAACGCTTCCAAGGATGAAGTTCACAGCACAGTTTATATTAACAGAGATTCTGATGAAAGGAGTAGAAGCTGCTCTTGAGGGCATTGAGGGGATTCACACTGCTTACTTGTACTTCACCTCTAAAGAAGACGGGAAGGTAAAGAGGGAATCCCTGAAGGCAATGAAGGAAGAGATGAAAAGGGAGAAGGAAAATCAAGAACAGCTTTTTGAAAACGACAAGAAAGCTGAAAAAGAGTTTGACCAGGAACTGGTTGATGCGGGCCTTACCCTTCCGCAAGGAAAACATGCCTGGGTTGTCGCGCAGTGTGCTGGCCTGGCCTTGATGACCTTGTTTTATCATACTGAAAGCTATAAGAATGACACATTTCCCTCGCTTGAGATTACTAAACAGAAAAGATGCGGCAACGGGAAAATGATGACCGAAGAGCTGAAAATGGACCAGGCCACATTTGAAGACATCATTGACATGAGCATTAGAAATGGGATTGAGGTGCTGGAAGACCATTATTATGGCATCCCCCTCTACAAGGAAATGCCCGGGCAGTTTAATAATGTCAATCCTGACTTTAAGGAAAAGGCCAAAGAAAGACTTCTAGAAGAGATCTATTCAGGCCTTGACGCCGGAGCAGAAGTCAACCTTCTTGAGCACATGACATTAAACAGGGATGAAAAAGGGATACTTTATGCCCGTGAGATTCCAGGTAAACCCCTTTGGTAAGAGCTTATTCTTCCCTTTTTTCGTAATTCTTCCGTAATAATAACAAAAAGATTATAAATACCTTCTCTCTACCAAAATCACGAAAGAATTTTATGGTAAAAAGGGGGAAATATGTTACTAGACACAGCTGATCAGATTGAGAGATTCCAGGAGTTTATAGAATCAGCTTATAACAAGGAGATCCATAATGCTGCCTCAAAAGGCGAAAGCGCCCTTGTGGTAGATTTTTCTGACCTTTCTAAGTTTGAGCCTTCACTCGCAAAACAGCTTCTTGAAAAACCATCTAAAACCATAATGGTCGCAGAAGCAGTTGCGAAAAAGATGAATGATAATTTCCCATTAAGGGTAAGGTTCCGCAACTTGCCTAAATGCCAGAAAGTAAGTATCAGGGAGCTAAAAGCCATTCACTTAAATAAGTTTATCGCTATAGACGGGGGTAATAAAGCAGGCTTCAGACGTAAGGCCAAAGGCTGTGGCAGCAAAGTTCGAGTGCCCTTCATGCGCATCAACAATCACATTGCAGCAGACAGAAAGCAAGTTCAGGGAGCCTTCAAGGTGTAGCTGTGGCAGGAGAGCTAAGTTTAAGCTTTTAGCAAAAGAACTGGTTGACGAACAAGAATTAGTTATTCAAGAAAGGCAAGGCTTTCTAAAAAGAAGAGCAAAGCAAACCATTAAAGTTTTAATAAGAGAAGACTTAGTTGACCCACAGTTTGAAAGGATAAATTCGCCTGGAAATTATGTGCGTGTTACAGGTGTTATGAGATATGCTGCTGATTGTTATAAATCATTTGAAAAAATCATAGACGCAAATTATATAGAGCCCATTGAATCAAATCGGGCAGGATAAACAGGAAAATGGCACTAGACGCAGCTGAGCAGATTGAAAGGTTTCAGGAGTTCATTGAATCCCATTACAACAAGGAGCTTCATAGTTCGATATCCAAAGGCGAAAGCGCCATTGTAATGGACTTCTTTGACCTGTCAAAGTTTGATCCATCATTGGCAGAGCAGCTTCTTGAAGAGCCTCTAGACACCGTCAAGGCTGCTGAACTGGCAATACAGCAGATGGACATTGAGTCCTCACTTAGGGTCAGGTTCAGGAACCTTCCGGTAAGCCAGAAGGTAGGGATTAGGAACTTAAGAAGCATCCATCTTGGAAAGTTCATAACAATTGAAGGGATAATCAGGCAGGCATCAAATGTAAGGCCTGAAGTAGTGGCTGCGAAGTTCGAGTGCCCTTCATGCGCGTCAACAATCACATTGCAGCAGACAGAAAGCAAGTTCAGGGAGCCTTCAAGGTGCAGCTGCGGAAGGAAAGGCAAGTTTAGATTGCTGGCAAAAGAGCTTGTAGATGCCCAAAGGCTGGTAGTGGAAGAAGCCCCACAATCCTTGGACGGCGGGGCAGAGCCAAAGAGGATGCCGATCTTTCTTAGGGAAGACCTGGTTGACCCCAAGTTTGAGAGAAGAACTACTCCAGGAAAGTACATAAGGATAGTCGGGGTCATGAAAGAGATCCCAATCCCATCTAAAGACGGCGGCATGAAGACAATCTTTGAGCTAGTGATAAACTCAAACCATATAGAGCTTGTTGAAACTGACTTCTCTGACATAGAAACTAACGAGGAAGAGGAGAAGGAGATAAAGGAGATTGCAAAGAGCAGGGACATATACCGGAAGCTTAGTGCGTCCATTGCGCCAAGCATCTATGGCCATGAAATAATCAAGGAAGCCTTGGCCCTGCAGATGTTTGGAGGCGTGAAAAAGGTAAAGAAAGACGGCACTGCCACCCGGGGAGACATGCACTTCCTGCTTGTAGGCGATCCGGGCTGCGGCAAGAGCCAGCTCCTCACTTTTATTAAGATAGCCGCACCAAAGGCAAGGTATGTTGCGGGCAAAGGGGCAAGTTCCGCTGGAATAACTGCTTCTGTAGTCAAGGATGAATTTACCAGAGGGTGGGCATTGGAAGCAGGAGCAATGGTTCTAGCTGACAGGGGCATACTGCTGATTGATGAGATGGACAAGATGGCAAAGGAGGATACTTCTGCACTGCATGAGGCAATGGAACAGCAGCAGATTACAATTGCAAAAGCCAACATACAAGCTACTTTACGTGCTGAGACAACTGTGCTGGCAGCAGCCAACCCAAAGCTAGGGAGGTTTGACCCGTATGAGTCCATTGCAAAGCAGATTGACCTGCCTGCAGCATTGATAAACCGGTTTGATTTGATATTTATTGTAAGGGACATCCCGGATAAGGCATTGGATCACAAGATTGCAACTCAGGTATTGAAGAACCAGTCTTACAGGGATGTTGAGCCAGAGATAAGTTCTGATATGTTGAGGAAGTACGTAGCCTATGCCAAGCAAAGAGTTAACCCAGTGCTTACAGAGGAGGCTATGAAGCAGATCCTGGACTTTTACGTTTCGCTGAGGAACTCCGGCAAGGAGACGGACGGGATGAAATCCATCCCAATTTCCCCAAGGCAGTTAGAGGCCTTAGTAAGACTGTCAGAAGCTTCAGCAAGGGTCAGGCTTTCAGACAAGGTCAAGAAAGAGGACGCATTGCGTGCCATAAGGCTGTTGAAGACAACGCTGCATGAAGTGGGCATTGACCCTGCAACAGGGGAGATAGACATTGACAGGATTACTACCGGCATAACAACATCGGAAAGAAGGAGATACATCACAGTAAGGGAAATAATATTCAAGATGGACCAGGCAGGCAAGAAGACCATACCAATAGAAGATATAGTAAAAGAAGCTGCTGCAAAAGGCATACCAGAGACAGTAGTTGAAGAGGCTGTTGAAAAGTTCAAGCGCTCAGGCGACATATTTGAGCCTAAGCGCGGACACATACAGAAGATTTAAGATGGCAATAAAAAGACAAACCGCATACAGGTTCTGGATAAGGGATATTGTAGAATCAGAGCTAAAGCTAAACAAGGAAGGCTATAAGTATTTTGACGTAAAAGGCAAGGAGGCTGTCAGGGTTAACCTGATTGCAAACGTGATAAACAAGTATTCTAATGATGCTGGAACTTACGTGAGCGTAACATTAGATGACGGATCTGCCCAATTGAGGGTTAAAACCTGGAATGAGGACAGCAAATTCCTTGAGGATATTGAGATAGGCAACATGGTCCTTGTGGTTGGAAGGCTTTCAGAGTCAAATGGGGAAGTCTTTCTCAGGCCAGAGATTGTTAAGGCTGTTGAAAATGCAGAATGGGAGCTGGCAAGGAAATTAGAATTATTGAAGAAGTATGGAAAGCCTGAAAGAACGCAGCAAGCCCTTGAGGAGGATAAGGGTGAAGAGGTGAAGGAAGACATTGTGGAGGAGGTTGTTGTTGAAAATAAGGGGGCTGGCAACTCGAGGGGGAAGGTAATTAACGTATTAGAGGATGCTCCTGCAGGAGGCATTGAGATGCATGAGGCTATAAAGAAGTCTGGCCTGGATGAGGATGAGGCTGACAAGATTATTGATGAACTGCTTAAAGAAGGGGAAGTTTATCAGCCTAAACGGGGATTTCTTAAGCTGATTGATTAGGCAGCCTGAATTGCTTTGCACTGCTGGCATGGAAAGTTGCTGTCACCAGTATCTCCGAAGGAGTGTTACCACTATTGAGTTTATTTCTTAAATTTGGATTTTTGTAGCTTTTTACATTTGATCTATAGCATAGAAAGGCTTATATATTAGGATATCCATAGGATATACTATGCGAAAAATTAAAATAAATAAGTGCACAAGCCTAAAGGTTACAGGAGTAGAAGGCTTTGTCAAAAGGAAAGTTACAAAATTTGGGAATAGTGCTAAAGTGGACTGCCCAAAAGAATACCTTGGTA
>JBDRFS010000025.1:0-7839 GCA_043818535.1 Candidatus Woesearchaeota archaeon | reverse complement strand
GGCAGGCCTGATTGTGGATTCTGCCTTAGGCCCTACAGAGTAGATGTTGATTGCAGTGTCTTTCATTGGGTCCATTATTCTCTTGTTGAAGTCATACTCAACATAGACAGAGCATTTCCCCTTATCATTGACAGGAAGCAGGACTATGTCCAGAGTGTTCTTTGCCTCAATCCGGGGGTTAAGCAGGCTATCTGCATCCTTTGCAGCTTCCTTAACCTTTTTTATAATCTTTTCGGACTTCTTTTGAGGCAATGCCTTCCTTATCTCCTCAACAGCATACATGGCAAGCTCCTCTGTCCTTATGCTATTGTCAAGGAGCATCTTTTCAATAGTTTCTGCAAGCTCGTCCTTGCCGGCATTCCTGGCTTCCTTTGAAAAGTACTGGATGACATACACCGACTCAAAGGCGTGATTCTTGTCTTCAGACTCATTCAGTCTCTTTAATGTGTAATCATTCAATTCTATTCCTAATGTGTTAGCAGTGACTATGTATTCTACAGGAATCTTTTTCCACCTTTCTACATTGCCCAGGTCCTGTTTCTTTGAAGGGTTTAGGAACTTTTTCAGCTGCGTGGCTGTCTTTTTCCTTCCTTCTTCCTTTGTTATTGTTTCTTCCATCTTAATCATCCTTTTAGTCGATATTGAACGTGTTTGGATCGTCCTTGATCTTGGTCTTTGTAAACTGTTGCTTGTAAACCTCTTTGAATGCGTGGTCAACCTTGTCCCCTTCGAAGATTAAGTCTACAGCTTCTTTGACGCTCTTGTTCCTGAATGCATTCAGCTTAGATGGCTTTTCTGAGATTGCGGCATTGTATGCAGCTTCAAGGTCCTTGTCTTTGATCCATTTGAATCTTGCATTAGGTAGTATGCGGTTTTGGTATTCCTTGTTTTCCTTTTTTAGCCTCTTTATGTCTTTTGAGCCAGAGTGCCATAAGCTGCCAAAGATTACAGCACCTGTTGAACAAATCCCCCCTAAGATGCCTCCTAGCACGAGCCCTGTTACTGACTTGTCATTAGCATAGGCTGCCCCAGTTATTGCAGAAAATGCAATAGGTCCTAAAGCAGAGAATAACAGGCAGATAGCCTTGGATTCCTCCTTTCTCAGGTGAGCCAAGCTTATATTATCATCCAACTTGTTTCCTATCCTTTCTTCTATTGTTTTCAGGATCTTGTTCTTTACAGCTTCTTTCTCCTTGTCCTTGATCCCGTATACATTTATTACTATATTATCCAAGCTTCTTTCTGTATTGCTGACATAAAGGTGAACATGATCCTTGTCTGTTGGGACTAGTACGGCATCTATTATTTGATTTACTTCTTTCTTAGTTTGAGTTTTGGACAAATATCTTTCTGCTTCCTTACCTGCACTATGTGTCTTTGCAAGCTTTTCCAGCAGCTTTTCTTTTGGCAGCTCGTTTTCTATCGCTTTTGCCGCATATAGGGCAATGTCTTGTGTGGAAATCTTTTCATCCATTACCATTGCTTCCAATTTCTTTGCCAGGTCTTCTTTTCCTTCTTTTTTTGCTATCTTGCCGAAATGCTGTGCAACGTAAATCGCTTCAAGCGCATAGTGCCTGTCTTCTGCCTCACTTAATCTCTTTAATGCGTAATCATTAAGCTCTATTCCTAAGGTGTTAGCAGTAATAATGTACTCTACTGGAATGTTCTCCCACCTGCTCTTGTCTCCCAAGTCCTGCTTTTTAGTCGGGCCTAAGAGCTTTTTCAATTGCAATATGTTCTTCTTCTGTTCCTTTGTTATTGTTTCTTCCATTTTCAGACGTTTTCTCCTTTGCCTTCAATGGCCTCATAATTCTCTGTGAACACGGTCCTTATCTTGCTCTCCCTTGACACTTTAATCAGGCATTCGATAGCATCCTTTACTACCATATTGCCTATTCTTTTGCATGAGGGCTCTTTTCTTGAAACGCTTGATTGATAAAGGCTTTCAAGGCTTTCGTCCTCTATCCAGTTCACCTTGGCCTTGGATAACAGATCTTTTAATTCCACTTGCTCCTGTTGCGCCACCGTTTTCTGCTTGTGGTTTTTGTACCATAGCTTAGAACCGTATATGCCACAACTACCCACGGCGAGACCAAGAAATCCAACAAATGATACTACCACTATGGCTGATACACTCACGCCTGTTTCTGGTGGGGAAATGGCTACCATTATGGGTACAGCAGTTAATATGCCTCCAAAGCCTGTGCCAGTCAAACTGAGAAGAGAAAGATCCATTTGCTTGTATCCTATATTCTTAATCTTCTTATCCAGTTCCTCGTTGATAACGGTTCTTAGCTTGCTTTCCAGCTGTTCTTTAGTGCTCTCTCTCGTGTAAACATTTATTGTAAGGTCCTCAAGGCTGTACGGCAGCTTTGAGCAGTAAACAAAGGCATTGTCAGCATCAGTAGGCACAAACACAATGTCCAGAACATTCTCTCCCTTCTCTTTCCCTGAACAGTATGCCCTGCCGAGCTTCTTAAGCAGGCTTCCTTTTGAAACTGTCCCTTCAACCTTCTTCATGGCATAAATGCCAAGTTCTTCAGTGGAAATGCAGCCATCCTTAATCATGTCCTCCAGCTCTTTAGCAAGGCCAGTTTTCCCTCTTTTCTTTGCTTCCCTGCTGAAATGCTGAGCAACATATATGGATTCCAGGGCATGGTTCTTGTCTTTAGCCCCTTGCAGCCTTGTCAAGACATAATCATCAAGCTCTACTCCTAAGGTGTTGGCGGCAATTACATAATTTACAGGAGTCTTCTCCCACCTGCTCTTGTCTCCAAGGTCCTCTTCCTTTTTGTAGCCTAAGAGCTTTTTCAACTGCAAAGATTGCTTTTTCTCTTCCGGTTCAATTTTTATATCTGTAACCATCTTCACCTCACCTCTGCTCCTTTTTTGATGATGCTCTCATGCAGCCCTCTACTTTTAACAGCGGCAATTGAAGTCAGATTGGAAACTTTTTTGGTAAGGGTGCGCTTCTCAACAATCTTCCCTCTCGTGATATCTATGACGGCTTTATAAATGCGGCCTGAATCCCATTTGGAGTATGCAACTTCAGCCATATCTCCGGAAACTCCCATAAGCGCAAACCTGTTCATGGTTCCTTTGGAAATCTTACTGCCTCTTATCATTTCACCATTTATGTCTAAGTACTTAAGATTCGTGCAGCTTAGAACACAAAATGAGTGCTTGTTGTTTATTGGCCTTACATTTGGGATTATTGCTGCTTGGCATATATAGGTGTGTTCTTTTGGATAATGCAATATCTCATTTCCTAAGGAATACTCTCCTTTATCCTCTTCTATCTTAATGAAACCATGTGCCTCATCATTATATTGGACCATGCAATATAGCCTTTCGTCATTGTAAGTATTTAACGACACCAAGAAGGATATTTTTCTATCGTTTGCTTGTTCTTTTGAAATCAGGACCTTGTTGTCTAGGGTGCTTACAAGTTCATGGCCAGAATCCAGAATCTTTCCCTTGTGCTGTATGATTGAAGCGCTTTTCCAATTCCTTCTTCCTGATTCAAACCCCTGCAAGGATTCCACATGATCATGGCTGTAATAAATGTCTTCTTCTGTTGGGAGAATTGCCCATAAGCCCCTATTGTTGACTGCCACGCGATAAACCTTCTTTTCATTAAGGCTAAGGTATTTCAGGATCTTGCTATCCCCAAAAAGAAGCCCGTGGCATTCCTCTTTTGCCTTATGTTTTTTTTCATCCTTCTCGCCACTTGAAATGGAGCAGCTAAACTTCTTGCTCTTCTCATCCACTTCTCCAACAATATTCTCATAAGCTTCTGTAAAGGAATTCCTTAAATTGTTCTTTCTTGATGCAGCAACAATCTCGATTACTGCATTTTTAACAGAGGCGTTCTTAAACTGCTTTACTTCCGGCTCTTTCCCCTGAATAATAGCATTGTATGCCGCCTCCAGGCTTTCGTCCTTTATGAGGTTTATTTCTGCATTGGAAAGTATTTCTTGAAGCTTAGCTTTCTTGCCTTCTTCTTTCTTTAGCTTTTTTGAAGAGTGATACCAGCATCCTCCTATTGTGGCTCCAGGTATTAATGTGCATATTAATCCGGTTGCGGCTCCGGTAGCTAAGCCTGCTATCATGCTAAATTCAGGATCACTTAAACTTATAGCGACCCCTATTCCCCATGCTACAGGATTCATACAACTAGTCAAAATTGTCACATTTTTGAAGGTGCCTATTTCACTTTCATAATGCCTTATCTTCTCATCAAGGCCTTTCCTTATAAGCTCTTCAGCTGTTTCTGTTGCAGAAGAAATGTCTCCGTCCTTGCTGTAAATGTTTATTATAAGATTGTCAAGGCTCTTTGGAAGCTTAGTGCAAGATGCACAAGCATGGCCCTTGTCAGTAGGAACTATTACTATGTCCAGTATGTTCTTCTCCTTTGTCTTTCCATGGTAAGCATTCATCAGCTTTTCAAGCTTCTTTTCTTTTGGAATTGTCCCTTCCATCTTCTTCATGGCATAAAGGCCAAGGTCTTCAGTGGAAATCTTTTCGTTTCCAATCATTGCCTCTACTTCTTTGGCAATTTCTTCTTTCCCTTTTTTCCTTGCTTCCTTGCTGAAATACTGTGCCACGTAAATCGCTTCAAGGGCATAGTGCTTGTCTTCTGCCTCACTTAATCTGTTTAATGCGTAATCATTAAGATCTATTCCAAAAGTGTTAGCAGACATTATGTACTCTACCGGAATCTTCTCCCATCTGCTTTTATCTCCCAAGTCCTGCTTTTTAGCCGGGGCTAAGAGCTTTTTCAGTTGGAATGCTGTTTTCTTCTGTTCCTCAGTTATTGTTTCTTGCATTTTATCCTTTGACATTTATCTTTAGTTCGTGCTTCTTCTCTCCTTCTAAAAGCTTGAGTTGGCGCTTGTACGCGTCGAGGAATGTTCCCTTAACGCCTATATCTGTGGAGTCAATTATTGTCCATTCCAAGGCTTCCTTTACTATTGGATTCTCAAATTTCTTCTCTTCAGCTTCCTTCCCTGCTATAGTGGAATCGTATATGGCTTCCAGACCCTTGTCCTTTATCCAGTTTAATTTTACCCCGGGAAGGTCTTTTTCAAGAGAATCCTTTTTCTTGAGTGCTTTTTTGATGTTTTTATATGAATCATAAATAAGATACCCTGAAAATCCCCCCATTGCACAAAATCCTGCTCCACCAACTATTAGCATAGCTAAGCTTGCATTGTCTCCTCTGGCTAAAGCTGCAGGGATTCCTGTCAACACTACACTCCCTACTGCAGGAAAGAGAAGAGTTGTGATCCCTAAAGCAAATAATCCCTTCTTTTCGCCTTTTATTCTCTCCTCATTGCGTTTCTTCAGTGAGGATATTGCGGCTTCTAATACAGATTTTTCCAAATCCTCTTTCTTCTCATTCTTGCTGTACACATTTAAGGTTAGGTTTTCCAGGCTCTTTGGAACATTTCCCATATGGACGTAAACATTATTCTCATCTGTTGGCACAAGCACTATGTCAAGCGTGTTCTCCAAACCTTCTTTAACCTTTCTTTTGTCCACTGAGTATGCCTTGGCAAGCTTTTCCAACACCTTATCTTTCGGAAGCTCGTTCTCTATGGCTTTTGTAGCGTAGAAGGCAATGTCTTCTGTCTTCATGCTCTCATCCTCAACCATTTTCTTGAGCCTTTCAGCCAAGTCTTTTTTTCCTGATCTTTCAGCTGCCTTCCCAAAATGCTGTGCAATCATTATTGAATATAATGCGTCTTCCTTGTCCTCTGCCTTACTCAATCTCTTTAATGCGTAATCATTAAGCTCTACCCCAAAGGTCTTTGCAGAGATAATGTACTCTACAGGAACCTGCTTCCACTTCTCTACATCTCCAAGATCCTGCTTTTTAGCCGAGCCTAAGAGCTTTTTCAATTGCAGTATGTTCTTCTTCTGTCCTTCAGTTATTGTCTCTTCCATTTTTACTCTATTCTTATCTTTGAAAGATTTATGATCTTATTGCCTTCTATATTATCCGGTGCAGTTGTCAATACCTTCCAAGTTCCTATTAACGGTGTATACTTATAGTTCAGACTGGTAACTTCTCCCTTGCTTGAAAAGTCGCATTGGATCAAGCTATATTCTCTTCCAAAAACCACTAGGCTTTTCCCTTTCAACCCTGAAGATTCAGATGTTTTTTTGGGAGATACAGCGGCAACATATTTGTCTTCATCTTCATAGCCTATTAGCCCTTCTATTGGCAGCTCATAATATTCAGCTTTTGAAAAAAGCCCTTGCTTGTGCTTAATCAGCCATTTGCAGTGCAGCGTTATTGGGTCAAAAAGCAAATCTTCGATTTTTCCAAGCAGTATGCCGTTATTGTAAAAAACCTTTTTTTTGCCATACTTCATATAATCTATCTTGTTAGGATATTTCAATTCTGGGCAGTTTTCATCTTGCATCCTTCCTGCTTTATAGCATTCCAGAAGCTTTTTCTCAAGTTCCTCGCTGTCAATAGTGCCTTTCACGCTTTCTAAAGCATAAAGCCCTATATCTTCTGTCTTAATCTGGTGGTTGGCAACTATTGCTTCCAGCTTTTCAGCCAATTCATCCATTCCCTTTTCTATTGCCTTTTTGCTGAAGTGCTGTGCCACGTAAATTGCTTCAAACGCTTCACGCTTACCCTCTGCTTCATTCAGTCTCTTTAATGCATGATCATTAAGCTCTATTCCTAATGTATTAGCAGTAATAATGTACTCTACTGGAATCTTCTCCCACCTGCTCTTGTCCCCTAAGTCTTGTTTCTTTGAAGGGGTAAGGAACTTTTTCAATTGTAGAGCGGTCTTATTTTCTTCTTCCTTTGTTTTTGTCTCTTCCATTTTCATTTATACTCTATCTTCTTGATTATCCCATCGACCGGAATAGTGAACTTGTCCACATCAAGGCAGCTCAAGCTTCCTGAATTGCATTCGCCCGCCAGCTCGTCAACACTCTCTGCGTCAACATACATCTCCAGCAGCATCCTTGTGCTTATTTCCTTGGCAAAGATCTTATCATAAGTTATGTCTGCAACCCCTATCTTTATGTTCCTTGAATGGGGATAAATCAGCTCTAAGGTCTTTCCAGGTTCGTAAGCCGTAACATAAAGGAACTGGTGGTGTATTGCTATTCCAGCAGCGCCAAATTTCCCAAAGGCGAAAAATCCCTGCTGCACATCATATATGTTAAGCCTTTCTGTAACAGAGCTGTATAGGTCTTCCTCGCTTTGGCCTGTGGCAACTGTTTCCTTTTCAGCCGGTTTCATTGGTGTGATCATGCTTGTTCCTGGCTTCATTATGCCAGATGCGATCATGGCTTCAGGCGTCATTGAGGAAGGGTTTGGATCATATTTCACAGTTTCATCTAAGGCCTTTGCAGCTTCAGGATGATTCATCATGTACTCCTGCTGCCTCTGCTTGAATTCCTGCTCCATCCTCTTATCATAAAAGGCTGTACAATAGCTCTTCTCACCATGCCAGCCACTATCATCGATATATTTGCATCCAGCAACCCCCAATGCCCCTGTAAGGGCAATAAGCACTAGCCCTTTATTCATTTTGAATCTCCGTTTTTAAGAATATCATAACTTATGTCTTCTATTATCCCATCTGCATCAATGTCAAACATGTCTAAATCTATATTATCCAAGGTATTAATAGGATCCATATTGCCCCCATTATCAATCCTTTGTAAGTTGACGTACTCATTGAGCAGTGTTTTTGTTGAAATCTTTTTTTCAGGAAGCTTCTTGTAAGTTACATTCGCCACTCCAGTCCTTACTCCTCTTGAATAGGGATAGAGTAGATTCAATGTCTTTTCTGGGTCAGAAGC
>JBDRFS010000024.1:0-12896 GCA_043818535.1 Candidatus Woesearchaeota archaeon | reverse complement strand
GTTCAACGCCGGAGGCAGGACTTGAACCTGCGGCCGCACGGTAACTGCTATAGCAATAACAGCCGTGTGCTCTACCGACTGAGCTACTCCGGCACTAAGAAAAGTGAAGTCAGCAGTGGTTTAAAAAGCTTTCTGTGGCTAAACTTTTTTGTTATCCGGTAATTGTGCCGCACTTTTTAAAAGCCCTTTACGCCTCTTAACAGAAAATAAAGCCATACACAGAGCCAAAAGCAAGTAACGCGTGCTGCTAAACCCTTAATTTAAACAGATCCTTGTCAAGGCCCAAAAGATAGCCCTTCCCATAATCCCCATTCTCCAGGCCATCAACAAGATTCTTGGGAATATCCTTCCTTACCTCATCACAGCATGAGGCAGCAGCCATTGCTATTGTTGCAACAGTATCCACATCCCCCCCAAAGGCAATGCTCCTCTTCAGTATTGATGACAATGATGCCCCTCTTGCTATTGCGGTTATTGCCGCCCTCACAGCCTCCTCAGCATTGGTGCTTACCTCGCCTTTCCATGCCTTGCCCCAATCCCCTTCAACATTGCCAGCTATGAACTCCCCCAAATCCTTCTTCTTCCCGAGCTTGTAGGTAAAGTAGTGCGGCATTAATGCAGAAGCCATTGCTGATGTAATGCCCTCATGGCTGTCATGCGTTACTTCTGCCTGCATCGCTGCATAAAGCTTCACCTTTTCCAAATCCGGCAGTATTCCAATAGGGCATGCCCTCATTGCAGCCCCGTTTTTCCTGCTGTTGGGGTTAAGCCTTGCTATAAGCTCTGCCCCGTCATTCACGCATTTAAGCAAAAGATAGAAGCCGGAAGAGTAGCCTTCCCTCTCGTCCCTCTTGAACGCTTCCACAAACTTGCTGGCAATTTTAAAGCAATCCCATTCCTTCTCCCCCATAAGAAGCTCTGCTATCGCAATGCTCATCTGCGCGTCATCTGTGTAGCATCCCGGAAGAATATTGCACTTTCTGTGCTTGTAGTAGGATTTCAGGTTATTGTTCTTTCTTATGAAGCCCTTTTCAGCAAACTCAAAGCCTGAGCCGTACGCGTCCCCTATTGCAAGTTCCAGCATCATCTTAATGGTGTTATTTTTAGGCTGTTTATAAAAGTTTGTGGAAATTAAGCAGCCAGATCCTGTCTTGGATTGTGGGCGGGGATCGTCAAGCCTTTATTTTTTCCTCCCCTTATTCTTGAATAGGAGCCAGCATTGCATCTTCTGTTTCTAAGGATAGCAATGCTTTCTTCTGCAACAAGAGAAGCATTTCAGGCTTCCTAAAAAAGATTAACGGACGCATAAGATTCCGGCCAAAGGGAATAATTCCAGAACAGAGCAAAATCTTGCAAAAAGTTTATAAAGATGTTCTGGATTAGGTCCCAGATATGAAAGAAAACCTATTGGAATCAATGTGCAAGGAAGTAGACTACAAGCTCTCGGCTAAAGAAAAAATAGTTGGGGAAGACATAGCCAACTTATTTGATGTAAGCAAGCCTGATCAGGAATCTTGCTGCTCTTTTATAGACAAATATGCTGAGATAACTAATAATTATAACGCCAAGAAAGATAAGCTGGAATCCGGATTAAACAGTGGCATCAGCCTTGGAAGGATAGCATGGAATACTATTTATGGGGCAGTCTTGGGAAGCTTTTTTGACCCAGACCCTTACACAATTACCATTGGCGCTGCCGGCGGATGCGCCCTGACAGTGTATGATGAAGTAAAAGACAAGAGCATGAACCTCAGGCCAGTATTCTGGGGAGTGGCTATAGGCGGGTTGATAGGGCACTTTATTACTCCGGAAAACACTGAACTGTTCCCCTATACAATTACCTATATAGGCGCAGGCCTTGGCGGGGCATTGGGATTCTTGAAGCAGTGGAGAGATACCAAGAAGCATGGATCTGTAAGGGCAAGAGAAACAAGGTCATCATTAAAGAAGCTGGATGCATCATACAAGGCACAAAAAGGACGCCTTCTAGCTTCGACAATGAAAACCCTTAAAGACAGCAATTAGCCACTTTCAAAAGAATTTTAAAGCCTTAAAGCAACATTTCTAACGTGAAAAGGGAGAAAAGAATCCTCGCAGTATCCATTCTGCTTTTAATGCTTATAATCTACAGCAGCATACAAAGGCTGATTGCAGAGCACAATGCAGGCACCATGGTAACAAGGATTGATGAGCTCATCCCCTTTGTCCCATCATTCATAGTCTTCTACTTTGCGTTTTTCATCCTCATGGTACTCCCTTTTTTCATAATCGAAGGCATCCAGGAATACAGGAAGGTTATTGCATCCTACCTCCTCATAGTTTTTGTTAGTGCAATCTTCTTCATATTGCTGCCAGCGAAGATAGCAAGGCCCGAGATAACCGGAAGCACTATTGTCCTGAGCACGGTTGCATGGATATATTCCATAGACGCCCCGCTTAACACATTCCCCAGCATGCACGTGTCCATAACAACGCTTGTGGCGCTTGTGACATTAAGGTGCAGGAGAGACCTGGCAAAGTATGTGGTGCCTCTTGCATTGCTGGTTGTGCTTTCCACGCTTTTCGTTAAGCAGCACTACTTTCTGGACGCAGTGGGCGGGATAGTGCTTGGCGTTCTTGCATATGTGGCAGTGTTCATTTTAACTGAAGCAATTGATTGCAGCGCGGCTGCTGAAAGGATTAAGGAGACGGTTTCTCTGTTAGGGGAAAAGGGCGGGCAATGGCTTAGCAAGTAAGCACAAGATATATAAATGATAATCTAGTGTCCTAACACCTATGGCAAAGAAGTGCGAGCTATGCAAGGAAAAGATTGAGGATACTTTCCTCCAGAAGTTTAAGGGGACTACTGTCAAGGGCAAGTACGTGTGCAGCAGCTGCCAGAAGAAGCATCAGGATAAGCTCAAGGAAATGGTCAAGTAGCGCCTCCGTGGCTTAATGGTATGGCACCGCTCTCGTAAAGCGGAGATTGTGGGTTCAAATCCCACCGGAGGCTTATTTGGAAGCCCGATGTTTTTGGGGCGGTCTAAGCGTCCTACTTAACATCCAAAACTCTTACGGCCTTTTCAGGATCAACCCTATATGGCGATTCTTTCCCTTCATAGAACTGATGTTCCCTGATTAAATGGACAATTCCCCCTGGAAAATTAAGCTGTTCACCAAGTTCTATGTTTCTAACAAATAAGTCAATAGAACCATGTGGCATACTGAAACTAACATCTCCCCAAGGACACTTTTGTCCACCTCTCCATTGTGTCCCTCCGACAAGATATTTTCCATCAATAAGTTGGCCTTGTTTTGAAAGACGTCTTACAGCCTTAATGAAATACTCTATCCGGGATGCAATTTTCTCATGAGTTACGCCAAGCCTTTTTACACTCTCATCATCTGATTTTAAGACTTCATCAAGTCTTTCATGCTCCCCTAAAAAACCAAGCTCTGATAATTCCCCTGGCCTCATTGATGCTTCAAGATTTTCATCCATTTTCATTCCTCCTTAATAGCATAAATAAGCTCCATAAGTGCCCTATAAAGCTTTTGGAGGGTGATATTTTGCCCAATTACAGGCTCTACCTTTAGAATTCACAAGTTTGAAACCATCAAATTCAGGGTTATTACGCCTTAAATCAGCATTTTGCAAAGCGGAGAATGCTTTATATAATGGTTATTATGTCTATAAAAGTGAAAATGTTAAAGGAATTAGCTATATTGGCAACTTTCCTAGGGATTATAGGTTGTACTAGAGAAACGGCTCCTAATCAAGAGTTAGCTCTTCTTAGCAAAGGCATTAAAACTGTTGAATTTGACAGGACTATAAGGGATCAGTCTGGAAGATTTATGGCTTTAAAGGAGTTAATTAAAACCAGTATTTCTGAAGAGCCGGCTAAGAGATACGTTAATAAGATGCTTGATGATTTTGAGAATAAGTCAGGTTATTATAAAGATAGAGGGGATGATAATTTAGCTGAAATATTAATTGAGGGTTTTTGGAAAGATATGAGTATTTCTGGGAATGGAAACTATGATCATTATAAGTTGAGGGAATATGAACCCCCGGCAGAGTCTTCATTTAAAGGAAAAATTTTAGGATTAGAATGCAAAATAAAGGGGATAAGTGAGAATCAATGCTTTAGAACTGATTCTGTCCAGACTTTATCTGAGTTTATTAGCAAAAGGGATCCTATTAATGGAGATAACTATCTGGGTGACTGCGATGATTTTGCAATGGCTATGCAGACTTCTTATTTGTTGGCTTTGGAAATGGCTGAAGAAAGAGCTAAAGAAAGTAAGTTATGGGACACTGTTGCAAATGGCCTTTATAACAGGCCGATGTATATAGCTGATGGAGATGGTACAAATCCCAGTATATCTTCTTCTCCTGCCAGGCATAATTTTAATTTATGGATTGATAAGACTAATTTTACAGTAAATATATTGGAGCCCCAGTCTTTCCTTAAAAAGGCAACTCCTGTTTTTGAAAATGGGAGGTTTTTTGTTGAGAAGAACTCAGGAATAAAATATCGAATTTATGACTTGTGCAACTTGGAAGGATGTAAGGCTCTTGATTTCAGTAACTAGACGTACAAGGTTTCAAAGAACATGTGCTTTTCTTCTAGCAGTTTGAAGCGATAGTTGTATTTTTATTCCTTTTATGTTCCCTGTTAAAGAGCTGTAAAGTGCCCTATAAAGCTTTTGGGGAGCAAAAAACAGGAGAACAAATGCTTTATATAGTAGTTGCGAGCATGAAAAGTAGTAATTTAAAATGGAAGAACTACAAGAAATTATCGCAAATTATCCACTGATAGAACCAGCAATAGCTTTTGTTGGCGGAGCTGTCATTGGCACAGTAACAAGACTTTTTCAAAACTACGTAATAAAAAAAGATAGAACTGAAAAAGCTTATTGGTTGCCTGGAGGTTCATTGGTATCAGGAATAGCACTTGCTTCAATAACAGATTCTGGCGTTGGAATGTATGGGGCTGATGTTGCTGTAGCTTTAGTTGGAGATTATCTTGCCACCCGAGCTGTTGATAAGTTAACACCTCAAAAGAAGTAATAATTACCTTCTTCTTTTCTTCTTCTTAAACAGCAGCCAGGACTGCTTCTCCTGTTCCAAAAGAAAGCCTTGACAGCCATTAGCAACAACAGCCACAACCCAAGCTTCCAAGACTCATCCCCCCAGAGAGTTAACGCCCTTCTTCTCAAAGCACAGCGCAAAAGTCCATCCTTTCCCTGTACTTGCCAAGGATAAGCCCTCCAGCTTATAATCAAAGTATGGTTACTATATGCCTTACCCCTACCTTTTCATCAAAATAGGAACATATATAAATATGTAGGGGTAAGCATATTTATCAGGAAATAAACGCCAAAGATGGTAACTGTCAAGAAAAAAAGGATTGGAAAACAAGAATATTACTACTTAGAGCATTCCATGAAAGAAGGCAAGCATACAACAAAGAAAGAAAAATATTTGGGGAAACAGATTCCAAAGAATATGGAAGAGATAAAGAAACAATTCCTCTCCGAAATCTACAAGGAAAGATGGTACCCCCAGCTAGAAAAAATCAAGAAAAACTACAAAAAAGAACAAAAGCTCACACCAAAGACGGCAAAGGGAAAGAACATTGAACTATTTTCAATAAGGTTTACTTATAACTCCCAAAGGATAGAGGGCTCGACATTAACATTAAGGGAGACTGCCAACCTGCTAGAGAAAGGGATATCACCTAAAGAAAGGCCTGTAAGGGATGTAAAGGAAACAGAAACTCACCAGAGAGTGTTCTACGAGATGCTGGCCTACAAGAAAGAGCTTTCATTGCAGATAGTACTCTACTGGCATAAGATGCTTTTAGGGCAGACAAAAAAAGATTTGGCTGGGCAGATAAGGAAGCACCAAGTTATGATAGCTGGAAGCAAGTTTACCCCCCCTTTCCCCCCAGAAGTCTATCCAATGCTTATGGAGTTTTTTAGCTGGTACATCAAAAATAAGGATAAACTGCATCCGGTAGAGCTTGCGGCCTTAGTACACTTAAAGTTTGTAACAATCCATCCGTTCGCTGATGGCAACGGGAGGATATCGAGGCTGATAATGAACTTTGTGCTGAATAAGCATAAATGGCCGATGCTTGACATACATTACGAAAACAGAAATAGTTATTACAATGCTTTGGAAAAATCACAGATAAAATCCCTGGATTCGACGTTTGTGCAGTGGTTCTTTAAGAGGTACATTAAGGAGTATAGATATTTTATTGCGCAGTCCTAAGAAAGCCTTAACAGCCATTACCAACAAAAGCCACAACCCAGGCTTCAAAAAAAGGAAAAAACTACCGCATAAGCCTATAGCCACACCAAGCATACTTATTCCTACAAGAATAAAACCCTCAAAAGAATATATATAGGCCTTAAAGCATCTTTTTATTCATGATAACTCCAGAATACAAACAGAAAAGCCTGGAAGAGCTTATAGCATCAAAAGGGAAGAAATGGTTCTCAGTAGAAGGGAACAAAGTCCAGGCTGTTGCAGGAAAAGAGCATACCCTAATACACCTCCCAGGATATTGGCTAAGAGACGAGAACATCAGCTTAGACAAAGATGTGGAGCCTTACTACTCAATAAGCTTTGGCAAGAAAGAGCACCGCTTCTACACAATCTCATTCCTTAACAATCACAGCTTCATGTCTTCAATTGCAAAAGCATGCCAAAAAACGCTTTATGCAGCAACAGGCATTATACTGTCTGACAAAGCAAGTTACCCCCAACTTATCCAAAAGTTTGAAAATGAAAAGAATAACACCGAAATAACAGAATGGTCTATGTTCAGGGATAAAAGCTTTGAAGAACGGCACTTCCTCCACTGGTATCATGAAAAGTGGCTTAACAAAGAAAGGTACAGAAAAAAATGCCACCCTATAAACATAAAAGAAGACTTCAAAACTTTCCTCAAACTAAAAGGCTTTAGAGAACTTTCTTAGCAACCTTCCTAACCTCTTTAGGCCACTTCTTAGTGTCAGCCTTCCTGAGCTCCTTCAAAGCATCCCCACTAACCTCCTCATGATCAATAATCTTCATCAAAGCTTCCTTTACAGGGAAAGCCACATCTGAAAGATTAGCCACCATAGTCCTGAGCCTGAAAAGCCTCTCCTCCTTCTTAAGCCGTTCCTCCTCCTCCCCCCTCTTCCATTCCTGAGGATAAGAGAACTTCCGGGCTTCCAAAACTTTCTTCTTCTTCCCCTGCTTCAAAGAAATCTTTGCCAGCACATTCCTATGCATCCTGCGAAGGAAATCAGCCTTGTCCTCCATCTTCAGGATGTCCGAATAGCCCCTGAGCACGATGTTAAAGGCAAAAGGAGTAGGAATAGTGGTATGTATCTCCTTAAGCTTTATCTTTCCAGACTCAACTGCCTCCAATACCCTTATGGCATTCCCAACGTCCATCTGGTCTTCCATGACCTCCCTCCTAGCCTCCTTCAGCACAAAGAAATCATCAGATATCCTCCTGACAGCATTTATCAGTATCTGTGAAGAGACCTGCTGCCTTCCAACCCTTTTAGTCCTCCCCTTGTACTGCCTCAATATCATTAAAGCCCTTGCCGCACAATGCCTGAACCTCCTTTTCAGCACTTCACTGTTCTCTATCCCGAGCTTCAGCACAGCCCTGAAATCTTTAGACTTCAATAACGAAAAAGCCCTCATCACATTAACGTCCTTCCTGTAAGACAGCATGAAGCCATTGTCTGTGATGCCTATCTCAACATCCCTCTTCTGGCTCCTTGCAACCGCATAAGCCAAAGCCCTGGACAGCGCATCATTAACCCTCCGGCCATAAAGCGTATGGAACACCACATTCTTCTTCCCTTCCTCATCAGTATAATGCTCCACATAAATCTCCCTTTCATTTGGCATGCCCTCATAGTCAAACTGCTCCTTAAGATAGCCAAAGATTGCCTCAGCAGCATTCTCGTCAACATAAAGGCTGGAATGTATGAAGCTTATTATCTCCTCCTTGTTATGATTATGCTTGAGCTTGTCATTTACCAGATACCTAAAATGCTGTATCGCATTGGCCAGGTCAAAAGACAATGGCAGGCTCTCTGAAATCCATGAAGGCACATTAGGCTTTGTACCGGAAGCACTCCTAACCTGAGCAACCATTCCCCTTGAAAACCTGAACTGGTACACGTCCCCGCCCAAGACAAACCTGTCGCCCGGCTTCAGCCTTTCAAGGAAAGCCTCGTCTATGGTTCCTATCTTGTAGTCCATTATCTTGACAAGCACGCCTTGCTGGTCCGGAATAGTCCCAATGTTAGTCATGTAGATAACCCTGGACATCTTCCCTTTTTTCCCAATCTTGCCCTCATCCCTGTCATACCATATCCTTGCATAGATGTGCCTGTCTTCCAATGAGGTGAACTCGCCAGCAAGATAGCTCACAACTTCCTCAAAATCCTTCCATCCCAATGATGAGTAGCAGTAGCTTTTTTTAACAGTATTAAAAAGCTCTCTGGCGTCCCACACGTGCTCCAGTGCCATTCCAAAAACCTGCTGCGCCAGCACATCCAGGCAGTTCTTTGGGATCTGCACCTTGTCAATCTTCTTCTCAATCGCCTGCTTCAGCAATACAGAGCATTCAACCAAGTCATCCCTGTCAAGCACTATAAGCCTCCCTTTTGTAGTGGCGTGCAATTGGTGGCCAGACCTTCCAATCCTTTGCAGGGCCCTTGCAACTGACTTTGGAGATCCAAGAAGTATCACAAGGTCAATGTAGCCAATGTCAATGCCCAGTTCCAGTGATGTCGAGCACACAACTGCCTTTAATTTCCCTTCCCTCAAAGCCGACTCTATCCTAAAGCGGTGATCCTTAGACAATGAGCCGTGATGAGCCCCTATTAATGATGCCACCCTTGTAGGAGGGCCTTCGTGTATCTCATAGTAGTTCTTCGGAAACTTAATCTTTAAATTATGCACTACCCTTTCTGTGCCGCTCCGGGTATTGGTAAATATCAAAGTTGTCTTGTGCTGTTTTATAAGCTCGTCAATCAGCTCGTACATCCTCTTGTTAAGCCCATCATAAGTTATGTTTATGAGATCCGGAACAGGCGACAGCACTTTCAGGTCCATCTGCTTGATGAACTGCACATCCACAATCTTGCATCTCCTTTCCCCACCAACAACAAACTTGGCAACCTCTTCCAATGGCGCAATAGTTGCACTTAATCCAGTCCTGGACATCCCTGGAGAAAGGCATTGCAATCTTTCAATTGACAGAGAAAGATGCACCCCCCTTTTACTATCAGCCATTGCATGAACCTCATCCAGGATGCACCATTCGACATTCCTGAGGTGGTCCTTGAACTTTATTGATGACAGCACAATTGCCAAAGATTCAGGAGTTGTTATAAGAATATGAGGCGGCTTCTTCAGCATTGCAGACTTTTGGGAAGGAGTGGTGTCACCCGTCCTTACGCCAACCCTTATGCCTAATTTCTTGCCAGCAATTTTCTCTATCTCCTTTAAAGGCTCTAGAAGGTTGACTGCAATATCCTCATTCAATGCTTTTAACGGGGATATGTAGAGGCAGTAAATCTTGTCTTGGAGAATTTCTTTTTCTGCTGAGTCCACCAACTCATTAAGTATGGACATGAAAGTTGTGAGTGTGTTGTGCAGGACAATACCACCATAACCGCCAATAAAATTATGTAGGTCCGGCACTGTCAGGTCAAATACTTCCCCTTTGTACTCAAATTCTTCTATGCTCTTTACCTTAAACCAAACTATTGGAAGCTTGAGCAGAGTATCTATTTCTTTAAGAAGCAGATCCCTAGGCGATACTCTCATTATTTCATCGGCAAGCTTTGACAGCGCATGGCAAGTTATGAAACCCGTCCGCCTAACAACCTCGTATATCTGCCCAAGTTTCTTGCTGAAGTGCCTATCATTCCTATAATGCCTTGACAACACCCGTATTTTCCTGTAGTCAAAGGCAAACTTGCCGACAAAATTCCCGGAAGGCTTGGTTCTTATGTGCTTTAGGATGCGGAATTTATTTTTGTGCTCAATAGGCACAGCACTTATAAACCTTTTCAGGTTCTCTATCTGCCTTATTGTTAATGTGTAGTACTCCCGCATTATTTTGTCTTTGGTATTTGTTGCACAGGACATTTGCTTCCCAATAGAGCTAAAGATGCCATGGGACATCAGGATGTAGTTTATTACTTCTATCTTCTGCTTGTTTGCCTGATAAATCCTTATTTCACGACCTGTAAAGCTCGCTTCAAGCGAAAAGAACACACCAAGAAAATTGCTTTTAACATCTTGTTTACAGTTAAGCAGCCATTGTGGGAATTCGACATACCTCCCCCTGCCGCGCTTTATTGAAAACAAAGCGCATATAAAATAACAAAAGAGAGTAGAATAGACTACATAATCCTTTTCGTTCTTTTTTAAAAAATTCACCCCAAAATAATCCTTAGATACCTGTAAGAATTCTCTTAGCAGTCCTTTTTGACTTTTTTGTGAAACCATTAGGTGTGTCCCAAGCTTATAATCACCTATCAAACCTTCAGCTAAGACAAACGCCAGCCATCTAGCTAATTTAATATCTAGAAATTTAGGGTAAGTGAAAGAGAAAGAATGACTGCCATATGTTTTGTATACCAGCTTGTTTTCCTCAAACCTTACGCCAAACAGCCTCCGGCGCAGTTCCTGTTCGAAACAATTCCGGCCATAATCGCTTTTACGGTGGACGAGACTGTGAATTTGGGAAAGCGAAAGCCCTGTTTCTTTCGCTGCTGCAGTATAAGAAATCCCTGCTAGAAGCAGCAGCTCTCTTGTTTCTTCAGAGGTTATACCAGAAAATTCCTTAAACGCCCCTGTTCTCTTCCTGAGCCGCAAAAAATCATCATGCGCAAGGCACAGCTCTGCCTTTGCCCTTACTACATCTAATGCTTTATTCCAATCCAGTTCTACCTCTTTTTCAGGCAAGATTATCTTTTTTGGGGCTGCAATCCTGTCTCCCACCTTTAGGTCTCCTGCCTTTACCCACCCTTTGTCCTCAACCAGCAAAGGATGCTCTTTTGAAACCTTTACTTCCCTACCGTATTCAGTTTTTATCTTAAGCATATTATCTTTAACCGGCTCAGAATAAACAAGTGCCTTAGCCGGATGGATATTATTATTATTATTTTCAAGGGAAAAAGACTTTAATCCGGAAACTTCAGATAACTTTCCTGTTTTACCCACTGTTTTAAGCAGCTTTCCGTTTTTTGCTTCTTCCATCAGTTCATACCCGCTTACGAGCTTAGCCATTCCATTTTTAGTGATAAGCACTGTTTCATCCGGAGTAAGGCACTTCGTAGCCCCTGTTGGAGCAGACAAAAGCATGTTGTTCCTTGAATGCACTTCCATAACCCCAAAAAGCTGTGGCTTGCTGAAGCTCTTGAACCTTGAATAGAACCATTCCTTAACAAGCGGATTAAGGATTCTCTCTATCTCGGCTGCTGAATTTGGCTTCTCTTTCTTCTCTATCATATTGTTGGAACTCAAATGGGAACTATATAAATGTTCTGTAAGATTTAAATAGTTAGAAGCATACAAGAATACCATGAAGAAGATATCAGCAGCCAGCATTGCCTTGCTCTTATCAGCAAGCATCGTTTCTGCAGGTCCTGTTGAAAAAGCACTGGAAGCAATATTCGATGCTTCAGGCTCTGACATATTTGTAAAAGTGGCATTGTGGTTCCTTCTCTTCACAATCTTCTACCTTGGGGCATCAAGAGTGTTTGCAGACAACAACAGGACTGCAATAATTGTCTCTCTGGTAATCCCATTAATTGCAGTACGATTTATGCCAGCATGGTGGGTAACGGGATTCAAGTCCTACCTTTTCATAGCTGCTATTGTTTTAATCCCTTACTTTGTTGTTCAAATAGTGTTCCAGGAGCCGGGATGGGCTAGAAGGACAGCTTACGCACTGTCAATGATAATGCTTTGGTTCCTGGTTGCAGGGGTTGGAGGCGACATAGCAAGGCTGGCATTCAAGGGGAATGAAGTGGTTGAATGGCTCTTCTACATACTAAGCGCTGAATGGCTCTTCAGGCTGCCGTTCCAATGGCTGTTTGTTATAGGGATAATAATCATCCTCCTTATGACGTGGCTTGCAAAAGCCTTTGAGAGGAAGTAGATTCTCTTAGAGTCCCTATAATTCTTGAATAGAAGCCAGGGTTGTTGCTGATGGTTTCTTTTGTGGAAAAAGGCGGGTTCTGTAAAAGGATTTCTAAAGAGAAAAAAGCATTTATTTGCGAAATATTTATAAACAAAGTCTATTTCTCCTGCTTCCTATATAATAGGAGGTTTTGAAATTGCGTAAAACAATAGATGTACAAGGTAGGAAATTGAAAAGGCTTACAGCTAGGTCTTTAAATAAGCTAATAAAATCAAATGTTGAAGTTAAGCAATTGGCTGGCCCTCTTTTGTTAGCTGCTTGGAAAGGTGAATCTTGTGATGGGTGCAAAGACTGTTATCAAACTAAGGAAGAGGATCTTGAAGATGATTTTGACATAGAGGATTACGAAGAAGGATGTTCTAGAGTGGATGCTATGGTGGAAAAGTATAATGATGATTTAGATAGTATATCAGATGAAGATAGTTTAGAAATGACGCTTAACTGCGACTCGAATCATAGGGATATGTGCCCCAAAAGAGCTAATGCATTTATGATTGGAGGGGTGCAAAGCAGTACAAGGCTGATGGGCGGTAGTTTTGGTAGAGACCATGGCTTTACTACTACAAGATACGAGCAAATTTCAGTAATTTTCTATGAGATTAAGTAGTGTCTTTTCTTTTTTTATTAGAAGCCAGCATTCCTTCTTCTGTTTCTTAAGATCGCAATGCTTTCTTC
>JBDRFS010000023.1:0-45338 GCA_043818535.1 Candidatus Woesearchaeota archaeon | reverse complement strand
AGAGGCTTCTCTTCTGGCCATTGGATATTCTCCTCTGGCTTGCCTCCTCTCTTGCAGAACTCCTCCTACTAATTTTTGGTTTTTTGTTGTTTAAAAGTGTTGTGTTGCCATTTTTGCGGGGTAATTTTTAGGAAGTCTGGGGTGTGGGTGGTGTTGGGGTGGGAGTTTTTGTAAGGAAGGCTGATGTGTTGAGTGTAGCCGGAGCTTGTGGCGCTGCTGAAGAGGGTTATAGGGACAAACTAAACAATTTATCTGCATTTGATAATGCCAAGGCGCAATAAAACACCCTCTTAACTGAGGCTCCGCGAGTTTTACTCTGGAGAGAGGTCAGTGTCAGAATAGTATGTATATAAGTATTTCTTTTCGTCAATTAATGATTAAAATTGACAATAAATCTATGTCTAAATCTTTATTATTGGCAATCTCTACGGGAAGATTGTGGGCGCTAATTATCGCGCATACCATGCCTTCAGGGGGATGTGGGGCTTCCTGTCGCGGGAAGATTGTGATTTAGCATCCAAAAACTTCAACAAGAGAAGGCACTGCGGCTGCTGAATGCCTAATCTACGCACCAAAAAAAAGAAAGGATTATAAAACCGGCGGCTTTTACATGAAATCGGGCTTAAAACCATGAAAACAAAACGGGTGAACATAAATTCCCTGCCAACTATAGAGTTTGATGTAAATGGGGAGTTAAAACGCTTCAGATTGTTTTACGACACCTGCCAAAATCCAGACTGTGACTGCAGGGGAGTTACCATATGCCTGCTCGGCGACTACAAGAAGCTTGGCTTTTTTGTTAATTTTGACTTAGAAATAGATAAAAGCAAGAAATATAATGAAACTGAGATTGAAATAATAAAGGCATTCATTAAGTTCATCACTTCTGAGGAGAACAAAGAATTCAACTTGGATTTCTTCAGGGATTTTTATGATGGGGTAAGGAAGCAGGCAAAGATAAGGAAAGGGGAGATAAACTCGTTTCAGCTGGGCCGCCTTATGAACTACTGCAGCATATTTGGGCAGGATAAGTGTTTTGAAATGGACATAGGGGGCAAGAAGTATAAGGTTTTTGACTCATACTGTGTCAATCCTGACTGCGATTGCAAGGGCATGGGGATACACTTCTTTGAAAACCTGCACAACATAGGGCCAAGGAAAGAGGATTTTTCCTTCACGTATGCTTATTTGAGCGGGGCGATCTGTGAATCACAAGGCATAAGCCAAAAGCAGGCAGAGGATATTGCGGGCTCTTTTACAGAAGGCTTAAAACGGAAATTTGGAGTAAGGCACAGAAGGCTGAAGAAAGAAGTAAGGCGGGATGTGCAGAAAAAGATTACGGATTATGAGCGCAAATATAAGCCTAACAATGCTATCCCTGCAGCAATATGCAGCATGTTTAATGGGGAAGCAGGCGAATCCAGAAAGGCTAGGGTGAATGGGAAGCCACACTTTCAGAAGCTGAATGTTGCTGGCAAGAGGAAGCTTGGAAGGAATGAGCCCTGTCACTGCGGCTCCGGCAGGAAGTACAAGAGGTGCTGCCTGGACAGGGACATGGATAAGTATGGCAGGGCGATGAGGGTTTAAGGCAGCGGCTGTTCACGCAAAAGCAATATAATATTGACTGACGCCCTTTGAGTTACGGCTTGATTCGGAAAAATAAGGTTTTTGAACTATATGCCCTGCACTAAACAATTGAGTTTTTTTTGCTTAAATGGCTTCTCCTTTATCCTTGTTTGTCCAGGCAGATGCTTCTTACATTTTTTGAGGAAATCTTATACATTCTCTCCATCACGAAGTTGAAATCGTTGTTTGAAACCCAGAACTTTGGCTTCCCCAGCCTTTTTATGATGCTCATCTCCACTTCAGGCTCCTTGACCTTGATGGTTAATTTCGTGTCCGACCTGAAGCTAAAAAAGTTGTTCATCTTGCCCCTTGCCTTTTTGCGGCCTTCTTAGCCACTTTCTTTTTAGCAGCTGCCCTGACTGCTTTCTTTGGCTTCTTTTTTGTTTTGCGCCCCTTTGCTGAAGCCTGCGCCTTTTTTGTTGCTGTTTTCTTTTTTCTCTGCCCCCCTTTCGCTGCGGCTTTGGTTTTTTCTGCTTCAGGCGCCTCTTGCCCGTCATCGTCCATTATCCCCAGTTCCTTTAATATCCTGCCTTTGCCCATGCCTTTAAGCTTGAACAATATCATGGGGTCATAGTCTATTTCGTCTGCGATTGTGTAAAAAACAGCTGCGATATGCTTGCATGGATTGGCATAATCCGGGCAGCTGCATCTTGCCTTGAATTTTTCTGGGATGAGGGAATGGCCCGTAACCTCATCCATATCTTCAGGCAGCTCGTTGTTCAGCAGCTTGCTTAGTATAATGGGAATCTCATGCATCTTCTGAAGAATTGTTTCCCATTCCTGATTATTGTACCTGTCAAAAGTAATAACAATCTTATAATAGCGGCTTCCCTCTACAGTGGCGCTTATGCTCCCCTCTTTGATCTTGAAGTCCTGGACCATGTCCGCCCGTGCATAAGCCCTGCCTCTTGACATTCTTTGGCTGGTGTATTCAAATTTTGAAAGCACATCAACCCACTTCTTGCCCCACCATGTTGCCCCAAATTTCTTCCTGGATTTTCCGGGCTTTGGTTTTGGCCTTGGTGCGGCCTTTGGAAAATCGTAATAGCCCCATGACATCTTTTATCCTCCGATACTTTCTTCTCTTAAGCTGAAGAGTTCCCTCAATTGCTTGTCGTCCAGCTCTGTAATTGCCAGCTCTGCCTTTGAAAGAAGGGAGTCTGATAAATAAAGCTTTCGCTCAATCATTGCGTCAATCTTCTCTTCAACAGTCCCCGTGGTTATAAACTTGTAAACAAACACGTCTTTTTTTTGCCCTATCCTGAATGCCCTGTCTGTTGCCTGGTTCTCAACTGCAGGATTCCACCAGCGGTCAAAATGTATGACTTGGCTGGCTTTTGTAAGGTTGATCCCGAGACCGCCCGCCTTAAGCGACAAGACAAAGATTTTTGGTGAGCTTTCGCTGTCTGACTGGAAATGATTTATCAGCTGCTCTCTTTTTTTCTGGTTTTGCTGCCCGTGCAGGAAGCAGACCGGGATGTCAAAGTATTCCTCAAGGTCTTTTTTTAGCAGGTCGCCCATCTCCTTATACTGTGTGAATATAAGGCATTTTTCGTTATTTTGCAGGAATGTGTCAACCAATTCCCTCAGCCTTGCAACCTTGCCTGACCTGTCAGAAAGCCTGCTGCTGCCGTCTTTTAGATAATTGGAGGGATGATTGCATACTTGCTTCAGCTTAATCAGTGCCGCCATTATCAGCGCCCTTCTTTTTTCACTTCCATCCTTTATCGCCTTTAATGAATCGTCTACTATTGCCTGATAAAGGCTTGCCTGCTCTTTTGTGAGGGTGCAGTATTCCTTGATTTCTGTTTTGATCGGCAGGTCCCTTATTATTTCCTTATCGGTCTTTAATCTTCTTAGTATGAAGGGGCTGATTATTTTCTTTAGAAGGTCTGTCTTGTTTTGGTCATTCTGCAGTTCTATAATCTCAGCAAAATTTTTCTTAAAGTTTTTCCAGCTGGACAAGAAGCCTGGGTTGGTGAAATTCATGATGGACCACAGTTCAGAAAGCCTATTTTCAATGGGTGTGCCCGTCAGGCAGAATCTGTTCTTGCTTTTTAGCTTATTTATGCTAATGGCTTGTTTTGTATATGGGTTCTTGATATTCTGGGCCTCGTCAAGTATTACATTGCTCCACATTATGCTGCTGAATGTTTCCTCGTCCCCTCTTGCAATAGCATAACTTGAGATGACTAGGTCTATGCCCTTGATTCTTTTCTTAAACTGCTCTTTCTTTAGCCTTTTAGGGCCGTAATGGAGATGTACTTTTAGGCTAGGGGAGAACTTTTTGAGCTCCCGTTCCCAGTTCCCTAATACAGATGTCGGGCAGATGACCAAAGAAGGTTTTTCTCGGGATTGCAGCAGATAAGCAAGTGTCTGGATTGTTTTTCCAAGCCCCATGTCATCAGCCAGGATTCCTCCAAAGCCAAGATTCCTTAGGAATAACAGCCAGGAGAACCCAAGCTTTTGGTATGGCCTGAGTGTGCCTAAGAGAGTATCGGGGACGCCAACTTGGCTGATGTCCTTGAAACTGAACAGCCCCTTGATCTCTGCTTCGAAGTGTTTTGGGACTATTACATCATCTATCTCAAACCCGGTTTCTTCAGATGTGTTTAAAGAAAAGGTGTCATGCAACGATATCTTTTTCTTCTTTTCAAAATAATCAACGAGCTTTTTCATGTCCTTTTCGTTAATTTCCACCCATTTCCCCTTTACTTTTATAAGCTTCTCCTTGCGATTGCTTAATTCATAAAACTCCTCTTTAGAAACTTCTATGTCCCCTATTGCAACGGAGTAATCAAAATCAAACAATGCTGTACCCAAATATCCAGTCCCTTCAACCTTGAACTTGCTGCTGTCCTTGAGCCTGACTCTCACCTTGAAGCTGTTTGTCCTCGCAGAGGTTATTTTTGGAACATGGACAACATACCCTATATCCTTTAATAGAAAAGAATCTCTTGCAATGAACCCAACTGCCTCTTCATCAGAAAGGGAAATCTTATATGGGTTTGGCTTGTACAGTGCCTTTTCAATCATTTTTGAAACTGTTCCTGCTGTTCCTAAGTCCCTTAGCATATGGATCTTGGAGTTTTTGATTGGAAGCCTGCTGGGATTGCGCCAGATTTCATTGAGGCTGATGAGCAGGCTCGGGTCCTTTTTTGACTGGACATTAAATGTCAGCAGCCATTCTCTTCCTTCTTCAGCAGGCTCCTCCAGTTTGAAAAGCATATTGTATTCCAAATCAAGGTTGACTTTGCGCATCACTAGCCACTCTTTAAGGCCTTGCTGGATTGCCTCTGACACAATTGCCTTTTGTCCAAATAAGCCATTGAGCCATTTGTCTGTTTCTGTTTCATTGCGGAGGTTAAGGTGCGTGCCCTCAAGCGAGAATGATATAATCAAGTTGACAAGATACTCTAAAGCTTCTTTTAGCACGTCCTCTGTTTCATCAGGCATATTTGGCTTGATGGACAGTGGGGCTTTCTTGAGCAATTCCCTGAATGTTTCGTAATCGTCTGCATTGTCAAGGTTCAGCAGGAAGCGGCTCTGTTTGCCTTTGCAATATGGCACGAACCTCTGCCTCAATGCCAGGCTGAAAGAAAATTTTAGGCACATCCTGAAAAATTCGTATGAGTCGCCGAATAGTATTCCATGCCTTTTTTCCTGATGGAGGAAGTTATAGAGTATTGATTGCCCATCCGCCTCTATGCCTGTTATAGAAAAAGTTTTTTTTGAGGCATTCTTGATACTGAACTGGTTATAGAACAGTTTCATGGACGGTGGCACTAGGGGAGTATTGGCAGTTGCTGTTATCTCAATATTGCTTGTTTTTTTAACGGTGCTTTGCGCCTTGAACAGTTCGCTATAGGCTTTCTCCAGCCTGGCTATAGGGGTAAAAATTTCTTCAGGGCGCGAGGAAATGCCCCATATGAAAATCCTGCCGTTTATGAATGTTGCTTGCAGCTCATCCATATCTATCCCTCATGAGATATGCAAAGGCCCTTCTCCCCATTTATGCCCTCCAGTAGCTTTTCAGCAAACTTATATTTCCAGAGGCCTTTCTTGAACGCATCTGAAAGCATCCTCCTTAGGTCGTATAGGCCATCCTTTGCCAGGGAATAGGTGCTTTCGCTGATTAACTCCCTTTTATGGAGGAAGTCATAGAATAGGATTAAGCCGCAGAGGATGATAAATGCCTTTGTCTGCCTGAGGGACAGCATGCCGCACCAAGATGCTAAATACTCATCGGCAATCTCTTTGTTGGGGCAATCTAGCCTTTGCTCGGTTTCCAGAAAGTAATCCAGCACACAATCCTGCAATAAATGGGCGCATACAAAATCAGCCCTCTTGGTATCAAGGAGATGCCTCATAAACTCATATGTTAAAATATACAGGTTATCCTCGGTATATTTAAAATCCTTCAAAGGCCAGGACCTATAGCAGTAGTCTTTGCTGGAAATAATGTTAAGGTGCTGAAGGAGCAGTTTATCCTCCTGCTTATAGTCAAATCGCAATAATTCCTCCTTGAGAGGTTCCAGCATGTACTTTCCTGTTTTAAGATTGACATGATTATGAATAAGGAAAAAACTCGAGAGCTTGGACAATTCCTCTATTCCCCATGGGATAGTCTTCCCGCTTTTTTTTAGGAAGGGGTAATAGGATCTTAGCAGTTTCCACGCATCCTCTGTAAAGCCGTTCGCTATAAGGATATCCAGCAGGTCGCCAATGATGTCAGCGTCATCTTTAGGGCTGTTTAGAAGGTATTCTACATCTTCCTTGACCTTCTTGGGCTTTGATTGGAAAATGTGCCAGTAGGCGAGGGTTCTGATATGCCAGCTGGCGCCTGAGCCAAATGCATCAGGAAAATAATCCTTAAGGGATTCTAAAAAAGCACAATACCCCGGCATATTGTTTTCCTTCAGGAATTCAGGTTCTACGTCATCAAAGATAGCTTCGTCAATCTCTAGCTCTTCATAGAAATCCTTCCCCTTGTTTTGCCTGCAAACGCTCCTGATGGCTTCTGCCTTTTGGCTGGCGCCCTTTGCGGCATTAAACCTATTCCACCATTGGTCTACTTCTTTTTTGTATTTCATTCCCTTCTTCCCATCTTGCCGGTTTCCTTGTCCAGCATGCCGTTGCCTAGGGCTATAAGCGTGCCATTGCCATCCAGATCCCTGAAGCACTTATTGCAGCTATTAAGGCAGCTTTCAGCCATCATAGAGAAGTCGCCCATAAACTCTTCAATGGCTTCTTTGCTGCAAGTATGATTTTCAAGAAGCCCCTCCATATATTCTTCGACTGCTTTTGGGGTAGGATCTGGCTGATTTCTCAGAAAAGCGACAAACTCGTTTGTGATGCTTTCCGCTGTGCTGCCTTTTATGCCTGCGAGCTTCAGGAAGCCTGAAACCTCTTCAAAGACAATCTGCGCTTTTGTTATCATTTCCATTATGGGCTTTTCCCCTATAACTTGAAATAGCAATATCTTTTGATTAATATAATTTTCGCCTTCTTGTGGCCTAGTCTTGTTTTTCTTTCAAGTCAATGGCATGGCGTAAAAAATGCCTGTTTTGGGGGAGGATATGGGGCTTGTGCTGTGGAAGGGTTTCTCTATTTTTATCCTAAACTGGCAGAAGAGGCGAAAAAACAAGAAAGTATCGCAAGGAAATATGTGAGACTTAGCAGGAAAGCCATATTCTGTAGGCTTCTATCCACTCTGCTGCTTTTTGGCTTGCTGGCTTAAGGTCTTGGATAGGTATTCTTATCTTCTTGTTGCCCTTCTTTATTGTTCCTAGGATGCTTCTGCCGCTTTCGTCCATGCATATTCTTACGAGAAGCGCTTCCTCATCAAATATCCTGCACTTTAATGGAAGTGGCAGTTCATCATTAAGTGTGCATTCCCATCCTGAAAACTGTTCGTCTTCGTTGTGGCAGTCTACTGTTGCCTCTTCTGCCATCAGCTTAAGCTTTTTTGCTTTCCGCTTACTGATTTTTTCCATTCCAAAGCTCCTTAAAGTGTCCGGGTTAATAAAGTTTTTTGGTCTTTTTGAAGATAAGGGCCACTTAAAGCATGCAAGGGGGCTTGACAAGCAAAGGTATAAGGCGGAGCTTGGATAGTTTCTTGCGTGGAGGGAGAATTCAGGGTAGCAGCTCGTGCTGTTTTCTTTTTGGAAGTGTGGAAGGATTTTTTAGGGGTGGCTGTATCGGGTTTCTGATGGAAAATTAAGCAAGATTTATATAGGAGATGCTTATAAACAAGGGTAAAATGGCCCTTGAGCAAATGGTACTTCAGTCCGAGGTGGTATTGGACAGCAGGAGAAGGCTTTACAATTCTGGACTAGCTGAGAGCTTGTCAGCAATAGGGTTAAGGGTGCAGACTGTTTCTCATCCAGGGATTGATCAAGGGGCATTAGGCTCATATTGCTCGTCCTTGATGCAAAGCATGGGCATAAACTCCCCCAAGGAAGAGCCAACGGACTATTCAGGCATTACTCCTGGGCATGAGAACTATTCCCCGGACAGGGTTATAATGGAAGGCCTTGCCAAGGAAACCAAGATTGAGAGCCGCCTTTCACGCACAGAGCTTTTGGCTGTGGAGGCTATTGCTAACGAGGTGGAGCAGATGATGGCTCCCCAGTTTTCGCAGCTGAAGCCAGGTTTTGGCGTGTCTTATGCTTCTCAGGAATTAGGGAGCTCTCCAAAAGGGTATGATCTTGAGCCAAAGAACAATATGTTTTTGAATAGCCCTGAAAATAACAATTTCCAGCAATCCAATCCTTATCCCAGCACTTCTAGCTTAGAGATATCCGCGCCTCCCGCCATTTCTTTTGCTGATTTGAAGCCTCGCGAGATGATTGGCCCGAGCATTTCTTCGGCTCCTGGTCTTGGGGGGGGCAGTTTTGGCCTGCAAAAGTTTGAGGTGAGGCCTGCGGTGGATGTGAGGAATAGTTACAGCACAAGTGTTTTTGAGATAAATCCCGTAGGCTCTTCCATTGATTTGGGCTATAATCCTATTGGCAGCATGACGGATTTTTACAAGACTGAGAAGTCGATGTTTAATGGGGCTTTGGGGAATGACAAGACTTTTGGGAACATTGCGGTTGACTTGAAGCTGGACAAGACTATCCCAGATATGAATGGCTATAAAGTAAGGGAGAGGTACGACTTTAGTGGACATGGTGCTGGGAAAAAAGGAATGCATTTTGGTTATGATTTGGTGGACAAGAATGATAAGCTTATTAAATTTGATAATAAAGGTTTTAATCCATTAAAGGTAGGCAACAGGGATAGCATAGATCTAGGCTCAAAAGAAAGCTTTGATTTTAATATTAGGGGCACAAAGATTTTTACAACAGATAATAAAGAACTATTGGTTAATAAGTGGTATGACCCAATTAAGAAAAGAGGTGATATATAATGCACACAACAGCAGTATTAAGATGTCTTCTTACAAGAAATAAGATACATGCCCCTTATTTCACATATGACTTAACGCTAAAGAGGTACTTAGACTGGCTGGTCCAAAAGGGCATCTTAAAATACAACAAGGAACACAATTTTTACCTTACAAACTACGATAACAAGCACGACCCTTACAACTGCAAATACATAAAACTGAAATATTTCTACTACTGGGCTTTCCCGCCAGTATTCAAAGAAGAAGAAATCCCAGAAATCAAGCCTACAAAATTCATAAAAGGCCTTATGGAGCACGGATATAATTTCCCTTCTGAATCATTAGACTACGATGAAAGGGAAGAGTTTGCCGACCTGCTGAAAAAAGGCTTCATAGTTGATGATGAAGAATCGGACTGCAGATTCATAGGTCTTACAATGGAAGATTTTAATAAGAACCTCTAAAATGAACCCAAAAACCCTCCAGCAAACAAAAGAATTCCTAAGAACCGAACTAGGGCTGGAACCCCAGGCTGCTGAAATAAAACAAGGAGAACAAAACTACTACGACGGAATAGGGGATATAATCTACCTCAAGAAAGACGCAGACGAATCGAGCCTCTTCCACGAATATGCCCACGCAATATTCATGCAGCAGTCTGAACTAGGAAGGCAACAGAGAGCAAAAGACAGGGAGCTTTTCTCATTGGAAGAACAGCTTAACCTCCCCCACAACAAAGAGCTCACATTCAGGCAAAGCAAAGACTTTAAGGTTGAAAACAGCACAGTCCACACAGACCTCAACAACACTAAAGTAAAGGAATACATGTCGCTAAGCAAAGAAGCAAAAAAGTTCTTCGAATACACAAGAAAATACCACGAAGGCTTTGCGGAATGGATGGAAACAGTCCTGCTTAAAGAGCTTTGCCCCAAAGCAACCGCACCACAAGGCAATGAGGCCTGCCAGGGCTTTACTAGCGATGAAAACAGGTGGGGGCCGCTTACAGTTCTCTATGATCTCGGCTTCCCCAAATCCAAAGAAACAAGGATAATAAGAAAATACACCCAAGAAAACCTGGGCGACCTATCAAAATACAAGATAGTAGTATTTTACGGCTCAGGCAACTCAGACATAGACATAATGGCAGTCGGCTCAAAAGAGCCAAGAAAAACCTTTTCCACAAACAATTTTGATTCTGTAACTTACTCAGAAGAGGAGTTCAGGCTGCGAATGGAACTCCTGGACATCGAAGCCGCAGATGCCATGCTCACAGGAAGATGCATTGAAGGAGACGAAGAATACTTCAACCATATAAGAAAATCCATAAGCAGCACAAAGCCAACCGAGAAAGCAATAACCTACGCGAAAAAGAAGTCCCTGGACGCCTTCAACACTGCAATGTTCTTCTTCTACAACAACCAGTTCAATGGCAGGAGGGAAATGATACGCTGCGCAGGAATAAATGATTCGGCAAGCCTTGTCCTTGAGCAGGATTCAGCATGCATCCCTGGGAAGGACCTTATCTCAAGCCTCAACAACGCATCCTATGCAATGAGCTACATGCTTTCAGGCCTTTACTACGCGCAGGAGAAGAAAGCTACTACATTCAGGGAGCTCATGTACTCAAACAGGCTGCTTGAAGGCATTGTCGCGTGCACCAAAGGAATAAGAAAGCTTGACGACATCACAGAAGAAGCGGTCTTTGACTGCCTTAAAAGGACAAGGGATGAGCTTGCAGGCCTCCTCAGTTCCTTCTAGCTTATATTCTTCAGGTCGATTACAAGGCTGTCAGCTGTCCTCATGGGCTTCCTGCCTGAAGTAATGAGCCCGTTCTCCCTCAGCCTTGAGAAGTAGGTGGAAACAGTGGCCAGCCTTATCCCTGTCCTGTTGGCTATGTCAAGGCTTGTGTTTGTCCCGTCACAAAAATGGAGTATCTTGAGCTTGATGCTGTTCAGCGGCTTCACTTTCATCTTGAATTCCCTGCAGCTGGAAATGAGGGAACGCACTTCAGGAGTGCCTGCACTGCCCTTTGCGATAATCTTCCTGACTGCAGTGAAATAAGCGGAAAGGCTTTCTGAAATCTGCTCACTAAGCTCATCTTTGCTTAGCCGGGAAAGCTTTTTTGGCAGCCCATTCCCTCCAGCCCTTGCAAGCACCATGGCAATGTCATTCAGCTCCTTTGGAGAAATCTTTTGGCTGTCGGCATACTCCATTACTGTTCTCCTTAAAGTGGCTCCTGAATCTTCCATGGAAGGTATAAGCCCGGTTTTCGGGCTCATTATCACGGGGAGGTCAGTGACGTAAACTGGCTTTGGGGCGCCTTTCAGCACTGCGCATATTTTCTTGTGGAACATCCTGAACTTCTCGGATGTTAAATAATGCGTCGGGGCGCTCCTGCATACCTCTGGGAAGAGGCGGGGGAGATAAGCCGCAATAAGGTAGTCCGCGATTATGCAGTTCATCCTTGAGAGGCTGATGCTCGAGAATGGCACGTACCTCAGCCTGAACCCTTTTCTTATGTCCTCCATGGTGATCTTGGAAAGTATCTTATGGTAAAGCAGGGAAAGCTCCTTGTCCCTGAACAGCCTGCCCCATGCCTCTGAAAAGTAGAATGACTTTGAATCCACGTCGAGGGTGCACAGAAGCTTTTCAAGCACCTTGAGATTATCGGCCAGCTTTGCGTACTTGTCTTCATTGCCAAGCCTTGAGAGGAAAATGCTGCTTTCAAAGACAAAACTGTCCCATACGCACATGTAAGTCTTGGCAGCCATTTGCTCCCTTATGAGGAACATGTGGTTTAGGTTGGTGTAGGACTTTGTTATTGGGCTTATGCCTGTGTAAAGGATTTTTTTTGGCATTTTTATGGTTCTTACATATGCGGGATTTATATGCTTTTTGATGGTTTTGTGAACTTTAGGCTTATAAGTATGAGAACTATCCTTTCTTTAGGAATGAGGCGAAAGGTGATATTATTCGGAGGATGCAGCCATGTTCTTTCCCTGCCTTCATTGTGGGTGAAGAAATACGGCATATCCAAGGGGGATGAGATCCATGTGGAAGAAAGGGGCAGCTCGCTTGTCATTAACTCAGGAAAGGCAATTGAAAATAAAGCTGCAAGGATCACTGGGGGGAGGGGAATAGCAAAGAGGCTGTCCGGCCTGTACTGTGCCGGATATGATGAGATTGAGGTAAGGCTTGAATCAAAAGAGGACATAAGGCTGGTTGAGGGGTCAATAAGGCGGAGGCTTATGGGCTTTGAGGTAGTCCATGTCCGTGGGCGCGACTGCGTGATAAGGGACATATCCTCTGCAAGGCTGGGGGAATTCGACAATATTCTCAGGAGAGTCTTTATAATGCTCTGTTCCCTGGAAGGCTCTTACAGGAAAGACTATGTTGAAAATGCGCTTAAGCTGTGCGCTTTTTGCAAAAGGTGCTTAAGCAAGAAGGAGTATGTAAGCCATACCTATTCCATGGGGCTTTTTGCCCTGGTCACTGAGCTGGAGAGGATTGCTTCTGTTTGGGGCGGGCTTGGCGGGAGGGGGCTGGGAAGGGCTTCCGGCTCTTTGAGGAAGATAAATGAGCTGTTTTACAGCTTTGACAATAAGAAGGCTGAAGAGGCATGCCGGAGCCTTAATTCCAGGATAAGGGCTTTAGTGAGGAAAGGCAATCCTGATGCCCACACCCATTCTGTCATCAGCCTTGCAAGGAACTGCCTTAATGCTTTGGAAATCATATCATCACTCCATGCTGCGGCATAGCTCACCACTTCACTTTGCTCAAGTCATCGCTCACGTCAAGGATTAAGTCAAATGCTGAAAAAACGAACACATACCAGTCTATGCCGAAAAAGAAGATGCAGCATAATAAGACGAAAGGGGCATGGTCAAAGAATTCCGGGACTTTAACAATGAATTTTCGGTCAAAATTGTCAAAGACGTCCTTGATTATCAGGATGGCTGTAAGAAGCCTGAAGGACCAGATGAAAAGAGGGGTTGGAAGGTATGGCTGTATTATGGCAAACACTATTGCTGAGAAAATTGTCCAGAACAGGTATACTTTAAGGAGGCCCTTGAGCTTCCTCTTCTCTTTTTTGTGCGGAGGCTCTATGGCTTTGCTTATTGTTTCTTCAACTTTTCCCATAAGATGCATATGTGGTGGAAGTTATATAAAGTTTCCGTGATGGCAGCCTGGGGTGCTGCTTTTGTTGGAGAAGAAAGCTTTCCGATCTTAAGTAACTTACGAGTTAATGCTGGCTCCTAATCTTATAAAAAACGTATAAACAATTCTTTCTATAATACTAGCCATGAGAGGTGCGGAACAGAATTTGAGAATTACTACAATGGAATACATTGGTGCACTGAATGCGGGAAGCAGTTCATGTTAGATGAAAATAAGCTAAAGGATTCTAATGAATAAGCAGTGTCAAAAGCATAAAACTTACACCTATGATAAAGAAAAGGAAATTTAATAACGATTTCTTAAGCAATTTTTCTTTATGAAGCTCAGGTATCAAATCTGACATTGCAATATAGATAAAGCCTCCTGCTGCAAAGGGTAAAAGAAAAGCCACAAAACCTCCAATCTGCTTTAAAAGCAAATAGCCAACAACTACCCCAAAAATCGCTGTGAGTGCAGAAATGAAGTTCCAGAATAAAGCCTTAGCTTTTGTAAACCCTCCATACAGAAGCACTGCAAAATCTCCAATCTCTTGAGGGAGTTCATGCGCTGCTATTGCCAAAGTTGTAACTACGCCTAAATGGAAATTTACAGCAAATGTTGAAACTATTATTAGCCCATCAACAAAGTTATGTATGCCATCTCCCATAAGATTTAAGTAAGTAAATGCATGCACATCACATTTTCCTTTATGGCAGTGGTGCCAGTAAAGCAATCTTTCCATAATGAAAAAACAGATTATTCCTAATATTACCATGATAAAAACATTGACTGGGCTAGAAGTCTCCAAAGCTTCAGGAATCAAATGCAAAAAAGCTCCCCCTATTAAAGCGCCTGCAGAAAAGGCCACCAAAACTAATAGTATTTTCTTTAGCAATTTTTCTTTCACTGCAAGGCTTAAAATTCCTACTAATGAAAGCAGGCTAATTATTGCAGTTGCTATAAGAGAATAGCATAGTACGTAAGCCATGGGTTATATATTGTAAGGTTCTATTAATAAAAGTATTGGTGAAGGGAGTGAAAGTTAATTGATGATTTTTTTCTGAAAAAATATCTTGGTGTGTCCTCTTCAGGGTTAGCGCATTGAACTAGAAGTTTAATGCCCTTTTCGGAATTTCCACGCAAGGTTTTATGCTGCCTCCGGCTGTTAAACAAGTATAGTTAATTGTTCCTTTACTCAATAACTTTTAGGAATATGTCAATCGCTCTTTGATCCTTAAATTTTAATTCTCTGATGTGCTATTTTACTTTTGGATCTTCAATCCTATCAAACATATATCTAATTTTTTGTTCAACTTTTTCAGGTTTTCTCCAATTCACATAAATATTAATTCTGCATTCAATAAAATGAAAGTTATGGGCCCAGAAACTTTTGTTGAAGAAATAAGTGTTAACTTAATGGACTATTTTTCAGCAGTAGAAAAGTTAGAAAAAAAGCCTAAAAGAAGCAGGAGGTCTGTATATGTTGTTACAAGGGAAGAATTCACAAGGCGGGTCAAGCCTTTGAATGAAATGAAACTAAATATACTCTCTTATTGCGACGACACTAACACTAGCCTTGATATTGCCAACAGGACAGGAATAAAACTAAGCACAGTTTCAACTTATTTTTCAAGGCTGAGAGAACATGGATTAATAACTTCTAATAAAAAGCCTGAAAGGACTGTTGACAAGTTTGTTATTGAGCTTAAACCTTAACCATCAACAAAAGAGAATTAAGCGTGCCGCTAAAATATCCTAACAAATCAGTAAAAGCACTTTATTACGAATTCTTTTTGGATAAGCCTTAAGATAAAGCAGAAGCTTTTTCTTTTGGATTTTAGATTTTATAATCAAAACAGATTCCTTGCTAAGCTTTTGCCTAAAATGTACCATGTCTATTAATGTTTTTTCCAAATCAGAATATGGGAAGTAAACATCTCCAGCTTGATAATATTCAAAGCCAAACAGATATTTCCTGCTTATCCTCCTTAACAGAACATTAACTCCCATTATTTCCCTTATTCCCGGCCTTATCTTCTTTGCAGTTACAATTACAGGAATAGTTTCCTGCTCCCATAATCCATGAAAGCTCATGGCATCTTGCAGCCCAAGATATGCTGGAGTGAAGCAGAAAACTGCAAGACTGGGATTATCATGAGTGGTATAGAAACCTTTTGTCAGTCTTTTGAGCTTACCTTTTAGCAGCATGTTCCTTACCATATGCTTTGCATACTGCTTTATTTTTTTCTTTGACCTTACAACTCTCTGGATTGACCGAAAATCAACAACAGAGCTTTTTTTCAGCAGTGTTTCAACATCCTTTAAGTATTTTTCTTTTCCCATCTTATATAATTTTTTATGTATTCAAGCATCTTTTCCCAGCTTGGAACAATTCCTTGGATTATAAGGACCTTAAGATCAGTTTCATCAATAGGCTTCTTAAAATTCCGTATAAGTCTGCCTAACTGCTTGATTATTGCTTCCCTGTTGTTTACATATCTTAATAAAAAGAATACATCATATATATCCCTTATTTTATTCCTCTTAAGATAAGCTTCTGCCTTTTCTATTATCAGCTCTTCTGGCTTTAAAGTATAAACTGTTATAAAATTGCCTTCTGCAGTTTCATATTCCTTTAAAGAACCTTTTGCCTTCTTGAAGAGGGCTTCAAGCATTACTGTTTCCCTGTTGTAGCTCATAACAGAGTAAAGGCTCTTCTCTCCAATCTTTTTCTTTTTAATTCCAAATCCCTTGTCCCTAAGAGACTCAAAAAGCGCATTTATCCGCTTTTCATCTCTTGCAATGTAAACATCAATATCCTCTGAAAACCTGTTGCCTTGGTAGCATCTCCAGATTGCTGTGCCTCCGTGTATTACAGCATTTTCAAAAAAGCGGTAGATCTCCTCAACTATAATGTCCTGCGCCTTGACCAGCTCCTTGTGCTTGGCTTTTTTCAGCTTGAGTATTAATGGTATCATTGCAAACACCCTAAGTTACCTATATGTATAACTTTGGTAGTTTATAAGTTTTTCTGTTTTTTTAGAAGTCTGTTCTGCTTGGAATGTTTGAAAAGGAAGCTTGGCAATCTTAAGTAACAACAGCTGCAAAGCTGGCTTCTAAATTAAAAACTTCTTAAAACAAGAAGCGCCCCCGTCGAGATTTGAACTCGAGTCCCTGCCTCGAGAGGGCAGAATGATTGACCGGGCTACACCACAGGGGCATACAGATATAAGGAAAACAGGATATTTATAAAGCTTTTTAAAAAACTATAAATATCAATAGCATCTCCCAACTAAATAACCATGAAAATTGGCAATAATGGCAACCTTGAAGAAGTTTACAGCTTCCTAAAGCCGTACCTCTTATCCAAAGAAATAAAGGTAGGCCGCATATCCAGAAGATTCAAGAGCAGGCTTCTGCTGCCAGGGATAAACCAGATATGCCTTAGCTTCAGGCTATACCAAGAGGGAGAGATAGGGCAAGTGAAACTGGAAAAGAAAGGAATATGCTGGAAAAAGAAGACGCTTGTAACTTTAACTGACATGGAAGAAGTAACAGAAAAAATTGTCCATGACGGACTTTGCATGTATGCAAGCCACAACAGCTACAAGCTGGAATGGAAAATTTTAATCCCTGAAAAATAATGCTAAAATGGACTTAAAAATAAAAAACAACGGAGATATAGAAGACTTATACAGCTTCTTGTGCAAGAGCCTTATTCAGAAAGTAAAAATAAGCAAGGCAAAGAAGACCACGTCAAGAACGCTGTTAGGAAAAAAATACACCACAGCCCTGGATTTCATGCTCGGGGAAAATGGGGGCGAGGGGTTTGTAGCAATGGAAATGACTGGCTTGATAAAGAAGCAGACACTGCTTTACTTAACTGGCTTAAATGCCAGCACAGAAACCATAATCAGGAGTGCAGTAAAAAATTACTCTGTTCTCCGCAATTGCGCTATAGAGGAAGGCTAGCAGCAACAAATACCCTCCTGCATATCTCAACAGCCTCATCCGGAGCATAAAATTCCTTGTTGTGCAGCCCAACACCGCCGCATCCCACCCTTATCAGGCAAATGGGCATCTTCTCCCCAAAAAATGCAAAGTCCTCGTTTGCAAGGCAGCTTTTGCCTAGCACAACATTCTCCCTGCCAAACTCTGTCCTAAGCACCTTTCTCAGCTTCTGGGCAAGCTTAGGGTCATTATAAAGAGAGGGATAGCCTTCAACAAATTCAAACTCAACTTTTACATCCTGCTTCTGCTCGACCTTCCGGCAGATTCCTCCGATTCTCTCCTTAATCCTGAACCTTAAGCTTTCATCGAGCGCCCTGGCAGTCCCCACCATTTTAACATTGTCACAAACAATATTGTCCTTGTCTCCGCCATTTACAACGGAAATTACAACTGAACATTTCCTGGATGGAAAAGCCCTTCCAACATCCCTCACTATATCGGCAGCAGCAAGTATGGCATCCTTTCCTTCATCTGGGAAAGCAGTGTGGGCACTTTTCCCTTTAACATTAAACCTCAGGAGGTCAACAGATCCCATGACATAGCCTCCCCTTATCCCTACTTTTCCCAAGGGCAGTGAGGGATCAACATGCACTGCCACCCCAAACTCAAATTCCCCCTTAAGGCTATCCATCACATGCCTTGCGCCTGAAGGGTAATCCTCTTCAGAAGGCTGGAACACCCCAACAACCTTCCGGCGAATGGAAGGAAGCGCAGAAGCCAATGCAGAGGCGTGCACATCATGCCCGCAGGCATGTCTCACTTCCTTTCCAAAGGGCAGGGCATCCAGCTCAGCCCTTAGAAGAATAGCCTTGCCTTTCCCAGAATAGGCTACCACTCCTGTTTTTGGAAGCTTCTTAAACTTTACATTATGCTTGCTGAGGAAATCGCAGATTATCTTAGTAGTCTTGAACTCCTTCCAGCTGAGCTCTGCATTCTCATTAATCTTTTTCCTTAAGCTAATGGCATCCATCATAAGCCTCCAGCCTTTCAAGGCACTTTTTTGGGGCATAATCTTTGAACTTTCCCTTGCGGCACATCCATACGTTTTCTACATCCTGGCCATCATAGTAAAGCGGAAACTCCAACCCCTTCAGCCAGTAGCCGGCAAGCTCGCTTTCCTTAAGCTTAGGAAACTTTTGCAGCAAGACTATCCACGACCTCTGCTGATTTTCAATTACCCTATCAAAATCAAACTCTGATAACACTTTGTTAAGTTCGTTAAATTCCCTCTCCTGCACAGAAGACTGGAAAGAGAAGCCCCAATTGAGGGTACTTTCAGCGACATTGTAGTGTGAAGGGGAGATGGTAGCCTCATATCCAAGCTTGTTTACGAGCTTTTCAGCATTGTCAACAAAATATTTGGCAGCATTCTTCAATGGCAGGGCTGACTGGCCTGGAAAATGGCCTGAAACAAACGCCTTTTTCCAAAGTGCTATGAACTTGGCTTCGTCTCCAAACATGAAATCGAATGGCTCCCCAATAAAATCCTTTAGCTCTGGGTCTTTTAGGTAGTACTCTGGATCACGGGAATAAGTAGACAGCTCAACTGCTTTTCCATCAACTTTATCATGCTCAGAATCATAAGACCATGACCTTAATGGAGATTGGTAAAGGGAAGTGCCATCATGCCTCCTGTCCCTTATCCTGAAGAGGACTATCTCCTTGTCCAGATTAGTAAAAGCATGTATCTTAATTATATTTGGGTCTCTATCGAGCAGGATGCGCCCTCTTTCATAAGAGTACTTTTTGTGGTAAATCTCATTAACAACTTCTTCATCTTCAACGTTTTTTAGACTGCCTAAAATGTCAAAGACAGAATTATGGAGCAGTTCAAGCGCTGCCTGATCACCTATCCTTGCAGCAAGTGGATCATTATGTGTCATGGATAGTAAAATGCCTTTAGGAGTATTAATAATCTTTTGATAGAATTATTCTTATAAGAATACAAAGATCCATGACTATTGCCGCTTAAGGTTGGGAATTATAGATGAGCATATGCCCAGGACTTCACTGCTGTTTGTAAACACATCCGCCTTCCCTCCCTCAAATCGCGATGTTGCCGCAAGCCCATGATCTGTGTGCAATGGCTTGAAACAGAAATCATAGCTTTTCTCCAGCTCTTCATTGCCTCTCAAGAGCCATTTCACTCCGGCATTAATGTCATCAGCCTCTATGGCTTTTCTCAGGGAATTATAAAATATCATGCTCGCAGGCCTAAGCCCCTTTTGTGCTATAAGCTCTGCACAAGGCCAGTAAAAGAGGCCATAGGTAAAGCGATACAGATGCTTAAGCCACCTGCTGTCGCCCCTCCTGTCCTTGCCGCTCACAATAAGCTTTCGCTGCATAAGTGACTTGTAAAGCTGCAGTGAACTCTTGGAATCAAGGATTCTGGACTCCAAGTCCTCACCTCCATAATAATCTCCAGTAGCCTGTGCCTGCGCTTCTTCAAGCGGGAGAAAGGTTTCAATGTGCAGGCCTTTCCTATAAACCTTTGCATGATAGGTTTCATGCTTTATTATCTCAATGTCTTCAGAGCCTTCAGGTATTTTTATAGAGTCGCCTTCGGTCCATGCTTCTGCTTCGGCAAGAAAAGATTCCATCTTAATGCCAAGGGCGTCGCGCAACCTGTAAGGGATATCCCTGCTATAATCATCTTTGGTGACAAACTCAATTGTGCTGCTTACAGGCTTCAGGGCATCTTCAGCAGCCAGTATCGACACCAGCTCCATAGGATATAACAGGCAAAGGGCGGTTATAAAGCTTGCTAAGGTTGTTTGTGCTTGCCGGGTCCTGAAATTATTTCCCAGGGGTGAGAGTCTTATGCATCCATTATTAGGAAGCCTGCAATTCCTCCCTTGTTGCAGAAGAAAGCATTGCGATCTATTGACACATAAGGTGCAATGCTGGCTTCCAAAGAGAACCAAGGAATAAAAGGCGGAAAAAATATCTGGGCCTACAAAGGCTGTCTGCGCTTAAGAATTGCTATATCTTCACTTGGAATTCCTGGTTAAAAATTTTGAAGTCTGGAAGCACAGAGCTGCAGGCTTCAACAACATCCCATCTCTCTGTGTATAGTTCAGCTCTTCCGCCTTCAAGCTCAGAAGAGCCTGCAAAATAGCTATTCTCCCTGAACTCCATGAATCTCGTGTTATACAAAGATCTCATAAGCCAGTCATCCCTGACAAGCACCTTAACCCCAACATTTATGTCACTGGCCCTTATCGCTTCCTCCAATGACTGCATGAACACTTCTTCTGCCTTATCTTGCCCCCTTTTCTTTATCAGCCTCATGCAAGGCCAGTAAAACAGGTTATAAGTCATGTGTTCAAGATTCTTCACCCACTCACTATTCCCTCCTTTAGGCTTCAAGTCAACCCACCCTTCAACCAAATCATTGTATAGCTTAAGGCAATTAATTGATTTCCAGAGCTTCTTCATCTTTTTGATTGCAGAAGAACCAGCATACCTTACAGCCTCGGCCTGCGCCTCCTCGAGCGCCCAAAATCGTGCTTGGCTCAGGTTTTTCCTGTTAACCCTTGTATGATACTCCTCATGCAGCACCACCTCTATATCAGGAGTTTTACTCATATATAGCGGCTTATTATCATATACAAGGCCAGCCCTATAAGATAGATAAGACTCCATGCTCTTTGAAAGCTCGTTGTGCAATTTATGGGCAAGATCTTCCTTGGCAGAATCCGAAAGCAAGAAATTTATGCTTGAGCTTATAGGCTTCCTTACAGCCTCGGATGCGATTATGTTTATCAGTTTCATACTGCTTTTAATGAGTCTTCTATAACATTAAGCGCTATGTCAATCTCCCTTTTCCTTACGTCCAGTGGCGGCAGGAACCTCAGCCCTGTATAGCCGCAGCCAAGCACCATCAGCCCCCTGTTAAAGCATTCTTCCTCAAATTTATTTCTCTGTTCAGGCTTCTCAAACTCCATAACATCCATAAGTCCAAGTCCCCTAGCTTCTGTAACGCAGGCATATTTCTTTCCAAAGCCCTGAAGCTGCTTAACAAAGTAGTCTCCCATCTGCTTTGCATTTTCCCAAAGCCTATCTTCCATTATTATCTCAAGGCTCTTGTAGCCTATTATGGAGTTTATTATGTCTCCTCCGCCCCACGTGCTTGCTATCCTCCCGCCTTCTTTTGGAAACATCTCCTCTTTTCCAATTGTTGCACCAACCTGCAATGGCTTTGCAGCTGTTATCACGTCTGGGGTTATATCAAAGTGCTCTACTGCCCACAGCTTCCCTGTCCTTCCAAGGCCTGTCTGCACCTCATCAGCTATCAATGGTATTCCATATGCCTCAGTAATATCCTTTATCTCTTTCATGAACTCTTTTGATGGGATCCTGTAGCCCCCTTCCCCAAGCACAGGCTCTATTATTATGAAGGCAATCTCTTTTGGAGACCTTATCCCTGTCTTATAGTTAAGCAGCTGCTCCAGCTTGCTCACAGTCTTTCTCTGCTTCTTGTCATATGCCCAGAACCCGCAATTGCACTCTTCCTTTGTTTCAGTGCAGTAGGGTATTGCCTTGACATAAGGGATGGATGGAAAGCCCCTTGTATGTACTTTCTTGCTGTTGTTTAATGACAAGGCGCCCAGTGTCCTGCCATGGAACGCCCCCTCAAAGCAGATGCCGTACTTTGCCTGTGTCTTTGCATAGCAGATTTTTATCGCGTTCTCAACAGCCTCTGCGCCGGAGTTTGAAAGGAAGACCTTTTCGAACCCAAACTTTGCTGTTGCCTCAATGATCTTCTCCTTGAGGTCTGTTGGAGAGGGCAAATTATTAGAAGAAGCGGCATAGAAGTCTGTTCCCGCATATTTTGTAGGGATACTAATGTCCAGATTTTTGAAGATTTCAAGTATTTTTGGATTGTTATAGCCTAATGGCGCGGATCCTATCTGCCCGGTGAAATCTAAGAGTATATTCCCGTCAATGTCAGTGCAGAAAGGCCCGGCAGCAGGACTGTCATACGCCCTTACAAAAGCATAGACGTCTGTGCTCTTTGCCTGTACTTCCTTGTCCCTTTTTACCAATGCTCTAGCCTTTGGGCCAGGCATCTTTGTTTTTAGGCTGATATCAGCAATATCCCTGTTCATGTTCTCCCCTCCTTTGCTTTAGTAAGAGATGTTTATTGGATTTATAAATCTTTTTAGATTTTTCATTAGAAGCCAGCACTGCCGCGGTTTGAGGCCAAGGATCGTTAATCCCACTAAAAGTAGAACACCCAACAGCCCAGCTGCTAATAGAAAATAATATTAATGATAACTCTTCTTATATATAGTATCAAAAAATTAAATGAGGTGGTTAAGCTGAAGAAATTGATTCTGTTACTGGTTATAATAGCCGCATTACTGCCATCCGCAATGGCAGCAGACCCTATTACGGACAAGGTCTACCAGATTGTCCATTATGCCGAGCAATACGAAATGGGCCAGATATCTTATCCGGAACTAAAGATTTACTCAAACTCTTTAAGGGAAGACATAAGGGAGATGATGGGGGAGATGGTCCTGGGGGAGGAGAATGAGCACTTTGAAGGCGTTACTCCAGAAGCAGCAGAGAAATTCTTTGGAGAGCCAACAGAATACACAAACTGGCTGTGGCTTTCAAATGAGGAGAAGGAAATAAGGGTGGATGAAAAAATGCCTCGCTGGGAAAAGGTTGTTTTTGACGGCAAAAAGATACAGATTACGTTCAATGCATGGCCTCAGATCTACAAGGGCAAGGATGGTGAAAAGAAATTCTACTGGGTGGATTTCAATATAAGGTTCAAGAAACAGTTCAACTTTGACTTAGGGCAAATGCAGTCAGACATAAAAGGGCAGGCAGTATCTTACCTCAATACGAAAAGCAACAAGGAGGAGTTCGCAAATAAGCTGGTTGAATACTCCCAGATGCTCCAGCAGTACATGGAGCAGAACCGCGAAAACTGCAATCTTATGCTTTCAAAGTTCTTCTCCTCATCAGACAAGAGCATGGAGCAGGAGATGATAAAGTGGGAGACTGTCCTTTATGAGGGAGAGCGCTTTACGCTTATTGCAATGACGCAGCTTTGCGAGAACTGCGAGTGGACATGGGCGAACACATGGCTGGAGCCAAGGTATGACGGGCCGGGATTCAAGGGATTTGAAGGGGGAAAGGGAGAAGCGGACTATGACAGGGAAGAGCTGAAGGAAAAAGAGATTCCAGAGCTATTAAGCATGCTCAAGGAAGAGCTTGAAAAAGCAAGGAAAGCTGCTGCAAATTCTGATGACGGGAGGAATTTCAATCCCCAAGCACATATGGGAAACTTTGATGCAATTTATGAGGCATTGTCACAAAATTACAACTGGGACGAGAGGTCAAGGGAGGAGAACAGGCAGAAGTATATCTCTGCAATTGACAACATACTCTCAGGCTATGGGAAGAACGAGAAGATGAAGATAAGGGAACTGAGATACGAAAGAAGGCTTGTGGAGGACATGATAGAGAAGAATGATAAGTGGTGCAGGATGGTGCAGCAGGAAGAGTGCGCTATTGAAGAGGGATGCATTGGCGGAGAATGCAGGTTTGCGCTTGGAGGGGATGAGGACTGCGGTAACGAGGCTGACGATGATGGCGATACTTTAGTAGACTGCAGGGACCCTGACTGTGCAAGGGACTGCGGGAAACTCTGCCAGGATGTTTGCCAGGAGGGTTGCTGGCCGTGCATGCAGCCATGCCAGAAATTATGCAAGGAGTGCGACGAATGCCGCAAGGATGGCGGGGAGGGTGAAGCCTGCAAGGATGTATGTGCACGGGAGTGTGACACGTGCAGGAATGACAACTGCTGGGACCAGGCTGTATGCAGCGAGTGCAAGGCGTGCGAGAATGCTGGGAAGGAGGGGGTTGAGAGCTGCGACATGGAATGCGGGCCTTGCAAGCAGTGCACAAAGACCAAGGATGCTGAGCTTTGCGAGCAAGAGTGCAGCAAATGCGTAGAGTGCAAGACTCCTGATGTAAATCCAAAATGCGAGGAAGGCTGTAAGAAAATAATTCAAGATGATCGAGCCCAGCTTGAAACCTGCTTAGGCCTGTGCAGGCAGAATGTCATCTTTTACTGCTCTGGATCAAAGCAATACTCGCCATGTGAGGACACAACTTATATCTGCAATGGCAACCCACAGCTTACCCCTTGCCTCATATATACCTGTGAAGGTGATATCAAGCAGAATGTGCCTTGCGGCCAGGAGGCTTTCTGCGGGGAAAACCAGATTGCTGAAGGGGAAAGGTGCAAGTGCAGGGCAGGATGGTATGACTGCGACAGGGATGGGAAAAGCTGCGAGTCAAATGTGCAGTGCAGCGACGACATGGAAATCTGCGATGACAAGATGGACAATGACGATGACTACATGATTGATTGCGAAGACAGGATGGACTGCAGGGAAGGGACAATATGCGCAATAGGCAAGGTATGCTTTGATGGGGGGCTGCGTGCCGCCAGAAGAGGCTAATGTCAGTGCAAGGTGCGGGGAGAATGAAGCTTACAAGGATGGAATATGCAAGTGCGCTGAAGGGTATACAAAATGGGCAGGGAAGTGCGTGCCATTGACCATAAACATAACTTGCGGAGAGGGCTATGTGGAGATTGATGGAAAATGCGTGAGGAAGGCAGAGGGCGAATGCCCTGAGGGATATATTTTAGAGGATGATGTATGTGTGCTTAAGGGCACTGTGCCAGAATGCTCTGAAGGATATGTGCTTTCAGGTGATGAATGTGTTCCGGAAGTTACTGAATGTCCCAGCGGCTATGAGCTTATTGATGGGAAATGCGTTGTGATTGAAATTAATGCTACGGAATGCCCAGGGGGATATGAGATTATTGAAGATAAGTGCGTCCCAATAATTGAGGAATGCCCTGAAGGGTATGAATTAGAAGAAGGAATCTGCAAGCCAAAAGAGCAAGAGCCTACTTGTGCTGAAAGCGAGAAGCTCAAGAATGGGAAATGCATCCCAATAATACAGGAGTGCCCTGAAGCATATATCCTGGAAGGAGGGGAATGTGTCCCTGAGGCGGTAGAGGAATGCCCTGATGGATATAAGATGATGGGCGGCGCATGCATGTTTACCAGAGGGCAGGAGTGTGGTGAGGATGAGGTTCTTGAGGCAGGAAGGTGCGTAAGCAAAAATATTTACGAGGATGCAAATGTGAGGCCTGAGGATACTGGGCATAGCTGCGTGCTTGCGTCTGACTGCAGCGGAGAAAGGGCAATCTGCTCAAACGGCAAATGCAAGGATATCCCAAAAGAGATTTACAATGAGGAATATGGTGGAGGGGAGGAAATGGGAATAATAATCCCAGAAGTATTTGAGGAAACCTTCACCAACAGGAGGGAAGCCCTGCCTGGAGAATACAAAGAAGATGGGGCTGGGGAAATGGAAGAAAAGGACTCTGAAAAAAAGGACAGTGGCTTTGAAGAGAGAGATAATCAAGACAGAATGGATGAGGATAGGAAATTTGAAGACAAGGATGAAGGAAACAGAATGGAAGAAGAGCGTTATGATGAAGGGCAAAAGGAAGAAGAGCGCTTTGAAGAAGAAAGGCATGAAGAAGAGTTTAGGGAAGAGGAGAAGCCTCAAGACGCGATAACAGGGGCGTTCTCATGGTTAGATACTGCGCTGAAAGGCGTAAGCTTTGTCAAGGCTGGAGAGCAGACGCCCTGCACTTCTATAGATGACTGCAATCCTAATCAAGAGTGTGACACTGTCATGGAATGGTGCCATTGCACTTACGGGTGGTCTGACTGCAACGGCTGGGGTGACGGGGATGATGCAGACGGCTGCGAGTCAGAAGACCCCACTTGCGGCGGGGAGAGGGAGCTTTGCCAGGGGGGCTGCGGAGAGAACCAGTATTGCGATGAAGAGAAGGGAGGCTGCCAGTGCGAGAAGGGCTATAATGACTGTGACGGCAATTGGGCAGACTGCGAGTCAGAAAAACAGTGCCAAGGATGTGATAATGATGATGATTGTGCCAAGCCAGTGTGCGCTGAATGGGACAATGTTGTTATGAAGTTCGGCTGCGCAGAAGGTGAAGGGTGGGAACAGGAAAACGGAGTTGTGTCGTTCTCAGGAGGCTGCATATTCAAGCCTACTGGAAAAGTGGACTCCTACCTTAACTTTGATTCCTGGGGCGAGAGCTTCAAGGAAGTGGAGATGCTGAGGAGGAGCAAGGAGCACAGTGGAGGATGGTGCAAGTTTGAGCTGGAAAGCTACATTAAAGAAAGAAAGGAGCTGCAGGAAGGCCTTAATGAAGATTTTCTCAAATGGTTTTTTGACGATTATCTGGAATCCGAGCCAGGGCAGTGGGAGAACAGGATGGGCGGAATCTTTGACATCTACTGGACACTTATCGACAATGCAAGAGAGACAGCAAGGACTTCAATGTGCTCTGGGCAGGATGGAATACCTCCAAGCTATACTCCAATTGACATAGAATATGAGTCAGGCTTTGGCAAGGTGCACATATGGGAAGAGAAGAAGAGCGTTGAGGAGTTTGAAGGCATTGAAGTGCTTTCTCCCTATATGGAGATTTGGATATTCCCTCCCAAAGAAATCTTTAAGCAGGAGATGATAAAGGCTAGGGAAGGCGGATACATGCCTGGTCCCCCTGAAGACAGGGTAAAGGAAATAGGTCCTTCGGAAAGAGAGAAGGAGGAGATGAGGAACCAGCCTGGGGCCTTGGAAAATATTGGAAAGATAGCTGACGACTTTGGAGGGAGCATGGAAGGGCTATTGACCCTAAAGGATGGAGATGAAGATGTCTTTTACATTAAGGCAGTGCTTAACAGGGATGTAATCTTTGAAGCAAAGCCTGTAAAGAGCGTTGACTTCGAGCCTGACGTAAGGGTTGAGGTGCAGATGGATTTCCTGTATGACATAGTAAAAGGGTCAGAGCAGCATGGAGAAGTGCAGGCTCCGCCGTGGGACAGTGGGAGGAGAACAAGAAACATGGTTGGCGACGTGGTTGCAAAAGGCGTTATTGGCGCAAGGGTTACTGGAGCCATTGCAACTGGCAGCATAAAAGTCAAGCCATTGTCGGCTGTGCCTAAAATCTTAAAAGTAATTAACATGGCTATGGGAGGCGATAGGCCTGGCGGGCCGGGTGACAGGGAAAGGGAAGAAGAGTAATTCTTTTTTTCTTCTTTTTTAGAAGCCGGGATGTTTTGTGAATCTGCAGGATAAGGTTTTGAAAGTGCTAATTTGATACACGTTTCCGGTAAAACTGTATCGTTTCAGAAGATTTCCGAAAAATAAAAGCAAAGCTTATAAGCATTAAATTAGGATGGATTTGCTATGGAAGCACTTGTTGTTTTTCAGGGGAAGAGGATTAGGAGAGTGGAGCATAATGGGGAATGGTACTTTTCTGTAGTGGATGTCATAGGCGTACTAGCTGAAAGTGCTGATCCAAGAAATTACTGGAAGGTATTAAAGCACAGGCTGGTAAAAGAAGGAAGTAACGAAACGGTTACAAATTGTAACCCTTTGAAGATACAGGCAGCTGATGGGAAAATGAGGCTTACAGACTGCGCCAATACAGGGAATATGTTCAGAATCATTCAATCAATCCCCTCCCCCAAGGCAGAGCCATTCAAGAGATGGCTTGCAAAAGTAGGCTATGAAAGGGTTCAGGAAATAGAGAACCCTGAATTGGCACAAAAAAGGATTAAGGATATCTACAGGCAGAAAGGCTACTCTGACGAATGGATTGAAAAAAGGATTAGGGGAATTGCAGTAAGGGAAGAGCTTATAGACGAGTGGAAGAAGAGGGGTGCAGGAGAGCAAAGAAATTTTTTCATACTTACAGCAGAAATATCAAAGGCAACTTTCGGGCTGACACCCAATCAGTATAAGGACTTTAAGTCGTTAAAAAGCCAAAACCTCAGAGACCACATGGATGACATGGAATTGATATTGACAATGCTTGGCGAGGCTACAACTACAAGGCTAACTCAAGGCAGGGATTCAAAGGGGTTTCCTAAGCTTAAGAGAGATGCAAAGGATGGGGGGGAGGTTGCCGGTTCCACAAGGAAAAACATAGAGAAGAAACTCGGGAAGACCTTGGTATCTAAGGACAATTATATTAACACTCCTGAAAAAGTGAAAAGGCTAAAAAACTAATTTCATTCCAACAACTTCTTAACGCCAGTAATAGCATTCCTCCAAGTGAAAACACTCCACCCTCTTGCCTCTGCTTCTTTCCTCAGTTCCTCAGAAGGGTTCAATGCTACAGGCATTTCAACCTGCTCAAGCATCCCTACATCCCCAATAGAATCACCAAATGCAATAGATCTCTTCCTTGATTTAAGGATTCTTTCAATAGTCTTCACCTTGCCTCCGGGAGCATGGATATCAGTAAGCACTTCTCCTGTATAGTATCCCCGGTTGCTCTTGAGCACGGTTGAATAGCAGTCCTCAGCACCTATCTCTGAAGCAGCAAGGCTTATCACCTCAGAAGCGCCAACTGACACTATTGCCGTATGATACCCCTTTTCCTTAAGCAGGTCTATCAAGGAATATGAAAACTTGTATATCTTTCTCTTGAATCCAGAGAAGAATGCTGCTGCCTCTGCTTCCACATCGAGGCATGGCACTTCTTTTAAGCCCATGGCCCAGACTTCGCCCCATTTCTCGCACCATGTATCATAGGAAAGTTCTCCGTTCTTCAGCTCTTTTAGCATGTCCATCTGCTTTTGGTAGTGGGTTTCTGAATAGAGCTCTTTCCTGTATACAGCATCAAGGAATTCCATAGAGATGTATCCAGAGCTTAATGTGCCGTCAAAGTCCAGGAATGCAATCTTTCCCATAGACTATGCTTAACTACAACCCTTATTTAAACGTTTCGTGAATTTTTCAGCATTACAGCAAAAGAAGACACAAGCTCTAAGGATTTTTCAATCTTGGAAGCTGAACCATATGAGACTTCATCGCTTCCTGTGCTCCATAGCCCCATGAGCCTCCCATCAGAACTGACGACGCTCCCGCCGGAATCGCCTGTAAAAGAATCGAGATTTAATGTAAAGTGGTTTGACCACTGGGCAAATTTCCCCTCTCCTATTGGCGTCCTGGCTTTATTCCATGGTTTTTCACAGAATCCATACTTGTTTATCAGCTTCCCTTGCCTTCTTGTTATAAGGCTTACAGCAATTTTCTGAGAATAGTCTTCCTGGTAAATCTTGTATTCCATACTCTTGCTTTCTGTTGGGATTTTTGCTTTGGCCATGGCTATGTCTTCTTCATCATTAAAGCAGCACACTTCTGATATAGGATAGGAAGTTCCATTGCTTAGCATTACACTTTGCCATAGAAAACTGCCTTCAAGACAGTGCTTTGCTGTTAGGAAATAGCCGTCAGAAGTTATAAGGATACCATTAGATGAATGCTGGCCGAATTCTGTTATCTCAACTATGCCTGAAGAGATGTTTTGCTTTGACTTCTCCGGATTAAGGTTCTCTCCCCAGTATAGCTGCTGGACAAATGTCTCTAGTGATGAAGCTTCCTTCTTGATATCCCTTTTCTTTTTTAAAAGTCCCATACTTTTTTTGCCCTCAGCCTTAGTATATAAAGCATTCGTTGGCGATCCCGTCCTACAATCCAAGACAGCTCTGGCTTCTTAGAAAAGAGATTTCTTTTTATTTTTTAGCAGCTCAACTGTAAGGACTATTTTGAATTGTTAAGGCTTCTCACCATAGAAGAACATGTCCCAAAGCTTGGGCTGCCCCTCAAACCTTTCTGGAGCCATGCTCCACGGATAAAGCACTTTTTCATACTTTACGTTCTTGAATCCGAGCCTCTTGAGCTTGTACTCAACTTCAAACTTGTAGAAATGCTTCTGCTTCCCCTCGTTCTCATAGTGGCCGGTGAGGAAATCGTAGTCCCTGGAGCCTATTATCAGGTGGGTGTTCCTTATAGCCTGCTTCTCATTTCCTGTCTCCTCAAACTCCCTCTCAAAAGTGAGCATTGCCCTGTAAAGGTCGGAATTGATTGAGGGGAAAACGCCTAGAAAATAGCCTGGGGACTTTAGGACATTAAAAGCTTCCTGAAAAGCCTTGTTGTTAGCCTCCAAAGAGGGCATTATGATTGAGTTCACGGCTACTGCCACGTCTGCAGCATCATGGAATTGTTTCATGTTGGAAATGTCCTGCTCAACAAACTCAATGTTCTTGAACCTGGAACAGTTGCCTTTTGCAAGCTCAAGCATCTTTGGGGAAAAGTCCACGGCTATCACCCTCTTGAAGCGCCTTGCAAGATAAGGCAGGAAGTTGCCTATGCCGCAGCCGAGGTCAATGGCAGTCATCTGCCTCTTCCCCTTTATCTGCCTGAGAAACTTGTAAACTGGATTGGTAACGCCTTCTGCAAACGGCGAGTCAAGAACATCAAAATATCTCGGAGCTATCCTGTCCCATTCTTTAGGCTGCATAGTTTTATAGAAGATAAGAAGATATTTAAGTTTTGTTAAGAATAATAAAAAGAAAGATTATCTGCCTGTCTTGCATTCATCTAGTATTTCGCTCAATACCTTGTACTTTTTGTTGTGAAACAAGTATCTTGTAACAGGGTTATATTCAACTTCCATTATCTCTTTTGCCATATCAGCTTCCCTGCAGAGAGTAGGCTTGCTTACATAATGGCTGAGTGTCTTGTATGTTTCTTTTGTTTCCTCGCCTTCCGCATGATTATATACGGCAGGCATAGTTCCTAATGTACACCCAAATAAAATCGACATAATTGTGCTTACATTCAACTTTGTGTTTACATTTAACTTTTTTTTGGCTTTGACCATATTTATCACCTAATATACCAAAGACACAAGCCCCTATATAAACCTTTTGCTACTCAAAAGTAGTAAGTCCTAACGCACCTAGAATATATGTCAGCCCAGGCTTCTTAAAAAAAAGAAAAAAAAATAAGGTTTATCTCCTCTTGCCTCGCTTCTTAGCTTTCTTCACAGGCTTCTTCTTAGCCCTCTTAGGCTTAGCCTTCTTCACAGCTTTCTTTTTGGCCTTCTTAGGCTTAGCTTTCTTCTTTGCCTTTTTAGGCTTGGCCTTCTTCACAAGCTTCTTCTTCGGCTTCACCGGAGCAGCGGCAATAGCCCTTCTAGGCACGGCAAGCTTCGCAGGCTTTGCCCTGACATACATCACAAGAGCAATAACCCACCATGCAACCAGCGCCAAGAGCCCTATAACCTTTGCTTGGAGCCCGAAAGACAGCAGGCCAATGGCAACTACTATAGTCGCAATGCTGAACCTTTTCCTTGGGTCTGCCATCATGCACCACCTCCCTTAATCTCCCTGACTGCAAGCTGCAGCTCCCTTGCCCACCAGAGAAGCAGCACTATCATCCCGATGAGGCTTGTATAGTAGACAGAGCCTATTATGCCTATAATAACCAGCAAGGTCACTGTCAAAAGGCCTAATGTATTTTTCTTAGCTATTTGCTTCACCTCCTTTTTTCAATAGCAAGATTATGAGCTTCAATGTAATAGTCAATCAGCATGTTCCAGTCAGCCATTGCAGAGAGCTTCTTTGCTTCCATCTTCAGCCTGACCCTTTCCTTTTGGCTCAGGTTAACAAACTTATCCAGATGATTAAACAGCGAGCCTATGAAAACCTCATCGCTTATCCCATATCTCTTGAGCACGCAAAGCCCCAAACAGGACTCACCCTTGAGGTACATTCCGAATCCGGAAAGGTCATCTGTCACTGCAGGCACTCCCATGGCTGCAGACTCTAACGGGGTATAGCCCCATGGCTCATAATAAGAAGGGAAAACCCCTAAGTGGCACCCAGAGATGGCATCGTTGTACCCCATGTCAAGAAGGCCCTCTGTCCCGGTCAGGTAAGACGGGTAAAACACGACTTTCACCTTATCCTCTTCCCTGTTAAGCAGGCCTTCAGCCCTGAAGGCGTTCAGCACTGGATCGGAATTCTCATTGTAAAGGTCATGTGTCACGAGCAATGGCATTCCGCCTTTAACAAACCCTATTCCCCTCCTTTTCGCCTCATCAATAAAGTCCTTCTCAAATATCATGGCCTGGTGCAGAAGCTTCTTGCTTATTATTGCAGAGACAATGTTCTGCTTTATCCTTTCTGTGTTCATGTCCACAAAATCCTCTATGTCGGAATAAAGAATCTTGCTTTCAAGCAGCGGAAGCTTTATCGCCTTTATGTTCCCGGGAACCCAGAAAAACGTGATAACAGTCTTCTTGCTCTTCTCACTCTTCATTTTCTGGTTCAGCTTTCCAAGAGCTTTTATGAAAACGTCTATTCCCTTGTTCCTTAACTCATACCTGCCAGAAAGGAAAAAGAAAAGGGTATTCTCCAAGTCAATAGCGTAATGCGGGCTGAAGAAGTAGTTGGCAAAGGATTTCAGCCTGACCTTGTTTATCCCGTGCCTTATGGAGGCTTCCTCAAACGTAGGATAGTGGTCAAGGTTAAGGCCGTTAGGGAGCAGGACGTCAGCCTTCCTGCCAAGAATGGCCAAGGCTTCAAAGGAGGTTATCTGGCTGACAGTGGTAAAGACATCACAGTTGTTGGCAACAGCTTTCTCGATTGAGTGCTTTGCCATAACGCCATATTTCTTGGCTTCAGCATCCGTGTTAAGGCCGTGGAGCTCCTCGTACAATGCCCTGCCATTGCCAGTCATTGTCCTTCCCAGAGTAGTAGCATGCGTTGTGAATACCGTTGCCACATTAGAGTTAACAGACTTCAAATAAAGCACTGTGCCCCCTGCAAGCCATTCGTGGCATTGGGCAACTATTTTCTTATTTTTAAGCGAGCTTGATATCTCTTCAATGAGCCTTCCTGCGCACCACGACCAGATAAGGGGCTCGTCAAAATCATAAGGCGCATCCAGGGAATCCACCTTGAACATATCCCATATCTTTGCCTTTATTGCGTTCTTGTTCTTGGCATATTCAGAGAAGTCTATCAGTATTGCATTGACGCTGTCAAAAAGGCCGTAATAGCATATTATGCCTTCTGCCTTCAGCTTTTCAAATATTGCCTTAAGAAAGCTTGGGGGAGGAGTCTCTTCGAAGTCAACCTCTGCATTTTTAGGTATGTAAGGCCCTATCAGGACATAGTTCTTCCTATATTGCAGGGCTGTCTGCCTCGCCTTGCTCTTGACTACTGTGTATATGCCTCCTACCTTATTGCACACTTCCCACGACACTTCACAGAGGTAATCAGCTTTTGCTTCTTTCATTTTTGAGCGAGATTCTGAAGGAAATCACACCTCGCCCTCACTTTTTTGGCGGCGCTCTGCCTGTTCCTGGCGCTGGACAGGCTCTTTGCCAGCGTTTCATCCCCTATCACGTCCATTACCCAGTTGCTGAAGTCTCCCCTTTTGGCATGTTCCTTATACACAGAATCCTCAATTTCCTCTAAAGCTGATGCGAGCTCGTTCAGGTTCTTGAGGAATTTGTTGCTGCTTAGCCAGAAGTGGCGCTCTTGGGCGCAGTCTTGCAGCGCCTTTTTTGCAGAATCGGCTGACCTTATCCTTACCATATGTATTTCACCTCTCTTTATTCTTTTTTTGTCCTGTTTTCTAAATCGTTCAATGCGTTCATGTAGTATATGAATGAATCATAAGGGCTTTCGTAAGGGTTGAAGTACTTGTGGACGTCCCCATCAGCAAACCACTTCGTGCACATATAGTAGAAGTGGTCTGATGTCTGAAGCTTTCTCCACACCCCTATAAGTTCCCTGTCCTTGCTTTTAAGTATAGACTGTTTTAGCTTATAAACCTTTTCAAATGCAAAGCGCTGCATCCTGTTGCCCAGCCACGCGCTTAAGTCCCTCTCCAGGTCTGCCCATGATACAATGTGCGGAATGTCTAGCTCAGCAATAGGCTTATACCTCTTTATTGTCTCAGAAGGCGTCATAAAGCCTATATTCCTTTTAATAAGCTCTTCAGGAAGCTTGTCCATGAAATTAAAGATTCCAGTGTCCTCCCATTGGTGCTCCCCAAAGGTTTCATAATCCATAAAAAGGTTAACAGTCACTCCTTCTGCAGAATTAACCCATGACGCATACTTCTCTGCTGTAAGCGGCCATTCCTTCCATCCCTTGTTTGAGAAGCGGAACGCTATGTCGTCTGCCAGCTTATAGTTCTTTAGCAAAAGGGATATGCCTTTGCTGTTTACCGGGTTATAAACATAATTTGGCGACCTCCATCCCAGGACATGGTCTGCCCCTTCAGCCAATATGCCCTTGTATCCCATTTTCTCTACAAATAAGGCCAGTTCATTGTTATATGTGAGCTCAGTGTTCCTAAACACTTGTGGGGTGTAGTTAAAAAGCTCTTTTAGCTTCTTCTTGTGCATCAGCACCTGCTCCTTAAACTCTTCCCTGCTCTGCAGCCAGGCCAGTGAGTGGTAGTAGGTTTCGCTTAAAAGCTCAACACAGCCCGTGTTTACCAAATCCTTAAAGCTTTGTATGACCTCTGGGCAATATTCCTCAAACTGCTCCAAGGCAACTCCGCTTATTGAGTAAGCTATCTTAAACTTTCCTTCATGCCTGTTTATCAGGCTTAGCATAAGCTCGTTTGTTGGAAGATAGCTTTTCTTTGCGACTTTAAGAAGTACTTCCTTATTCTTTTCTAAATCAAAATAATTATGACAATTATCTATATCGAAGACGCTGTACTTCCTTACCCTGTAAGGTTGGTGCACTTGAAAATAAAAGCATATGTTTGCCATTTAACTAACCGCCTCGTTCTATTGACTGCTTGCATCTCCTAGGCTAAAGGGAATCATGCCAGTATTTAAAAGTTTGCTTATTTTAAGCTTTAAAAGCGATTTTAAGAGGCTTTTCATTTAAAATTTTAGGAGCCAGCATTGCATCTTCTGTTGCTTAAGATTGTTAATGCTTTCTTCTTTAACAGAAGTAGCAGAGCAGGCTGCTATTGTAAGTAAACTTCTTTTTAAGCTGGATTTTTGTGCAAACTATTTTTTAGTTAAGTTTATAAAACCTAGTTCAAACATATCTCTTATGGAAAACATAGGCGGCCAGGCAGTAATTGAAGGAGTGATGATAAGGGGGCCAAAAGCTTATTCCATTGCCTTAAGAAAGCCTAATGGGAAAATTAAAGTAAAGAAAGTAAGGCACATTTCCTTGCTTAAGAGGAACAAGATTGTTTCCTTGCCTTTTATCAGGGGGGTTTTCGTGCTTTTTGAGTCAATTGCCATTGGCATGAAGGCTTTAAACTATTCTGCTTCTGTTTCTGGCGAGGAGCAGGGTGTTGAGCTTAAGGGCTGGCATTTGTTCTTGACAATAGTGCTTGCTGTTGTATTTGGGTTATTGCTCTTTAAGGCCTTGCCACTGGCTGTTGCGCAGGGGCTTGGATGGCTTATTCCTGTCTTTGGCAACTTGTTCCTGTTCAATATCGCAGAAGGCTTGGTAAAGGTCATGGTGCTCTTTGCTTATATATTGCTTATTTCAAGGATGAAGGATGTCAAAAGGCTTTTCCAGTATCATGGGGCAGAGCATAAGGTGGTGAACTGCTATGAGGCTGGGAAAAAGCTTGCTTTTAGAAATATTGCAAAGTTTTCCACCATACATCCAAGATGCGGGAGCAGCTTCATGCTTCTTGTTCTTGTGGTAAGCATAGTATTCTACATGCTGATACCTTTACAGATTAACTATTTTGCCAAGCTTGGGGTGAGGATACTGCTATTGCCACTTATTGGCGGCGTTACTTATGAAATAATAAAGCTAGGGTCTAAATATAAGGACAGCTGGCTTTCCTCTGCGTTATTATGGCCGGGGGCAATGGTGCAGAAGCTTACTACTTCCGAGCCGGACAAGAAGCAGATAGAAGTTGCTATAAAGGCTGTTGAAAAGGTAAGTGAAAAAAATTAGCGGGAAAAGGACATCCTCATCTTCTAAAGGACATCCTTATCTTCTGCATGAACGTTGGCTCGACAGTTTTTCTTGGGTCAGTGATGCCTAAGCCCGCTTCTGGCAGGGGCTCTATCAGCCTTTCTTCGCTAACTGTGTCTGGGTCTAATGTGTCATCCGGAAGTTCTATGCCCTCAACGTCATCTATGTCCCCAATATCGTCAGCAGGCATTGGTGCTATTAGCTCTCCGCTTTCCTCAAGCTGATTTATTATGCCTGCAAGGGCATCTGCACGCGCAATCCTTCTCCTCAATGCATCAGCAACGCTTTCTGAGTCACTGTATATTATGCTTTCAGCCACGCACATGCCTCCTGTGCATACTTCCCCAATGTTGCAGTTCAGGTCGCTTGTGCATTCTGCAATTTCCTCTTCTGGAACGCATATCCCACCTGAGCAGATTTCATCCCCTGCGCACTCAGAAAGCTTTGAGGCATATTGATCTTTATTTGAAGAGTCGCAAAAGTATTCCTTGATTGAATTGCCTGAGCAGATGTCTTCATGGATCTCTTTTGACTCCTCTTGCATCTTTCTCAGTTCTTCAGCGCTTAGCCTTAACATGCTGGAATCTTCCATGACCCTGATTATGCTGACAGTGCCTTTGGCAGAAGGGTTGTCCCCGCCGTCAGTGTCCCAGCATACCGGGAACCTGCAGCTTCCTTCAGAGCACTTGCAGCTTGCAGTCAGGAACCTTGCCTTCCCATCGCTGCCGCAGTGGTATTCCACAAGGGTGTTGGAATTGCTGCATGTGTCTTTCCATATCCCGAATTCCTTGCCGGAGTCTGTGGAATAAAATCCTACTGTAAGCCCTGGGCTTCCGAACATGTGCTTCAGCTCTGCGTCAGATGCAGATTTAATGGTCTTTCCTAAGGTCAGGTCTGTCTCGAAGCAGAAAGCTTCAGGCTCAGACATTGCTTCCATCTCCTGGTTGCACGCTCCTGCTGTGCATCCCGGGCTGCCACAGTCAACTTCTTTTATTGCCAGCTTGCCTTCTTCATTGCAGTATGCCTCCTGCAATATGCTATAGGCACAGATGTCGTCTAAAATCCTTGCACTGCCCCTTACAGCATTGTAGGCATAAGACCTGATGTAATAAGCGTTCTCTCCGGCATCCTTGTCATGGCATCCCTGCTCCAGGATAAGCTCGTCAGCAAGCTCTCCTTCTTCAGAAGCTGACTCTGCTGCTGCCGTGCCCTGGGCTTCAAGGGCTTCTTCACTTCCGGCCATAGTTCTGAACTTAAGATATTCTTCTGGGCCTAATGGCAAATCAATTTCAGTTAATGCAGCATCTGTTCCTTCAATGAACAGTTTCCCCTCTGAAGTGAAATAGAGCTTATAGCCTAAAAGGTCAGCGTGCTTTATTGCATCATCCTTTAAAGGATTGCCGCTATCGTCTAATTCTGTTTCAAGGATTATGGCTGAGCCCTGTATCTCATCCGGGCTTGGGTCAAATTGCAAAGTGTAGGCAATGCCATTGAGCACGAGCTCTACAGAGCTTTCTGACACAGGCAGCAGGACTTCTGAGCTGTCTTCCTGCACGCTAATCCTGTAAATGCCATAATAGTCTCCTCCGGGTATTAAGTAGAGGGTGTCTGCTGTAGTCCTTGGCATTGTCATGGAAATCTTTCTCCCTTCCTGGGGCACAAGCGTGAATCCATCTACGCTTGATGCAGGCAAGTCAAACACTGTGCTTAGGTCAAGGCTGTCTTCGTAAGCTATGCCTATCTTAAGGGGCGCTGTCCCTATTGTGGTTGAATCAATTGCATAAGCTAGAGTTGCGATTATTGAAATTGCGGCTATTATCCAGAATAATTTTGCGGCTTTCATTCCTCATCACCTCCGCAGTTTATTTCTCCTAAGTCGAGCATAGTAGTCTCAGCTTTGATGCACACATAAGCCTGTATTGCTTTCAGTCTCCTGTCTGCTGACCATATCTCGAACTCGTAGGAGCCGGGGTCAGCATCTGGCATGCCTTCTGTGGGCATGTTGTATACCACTGTCTTTTCAGGCATTGTGATTGTCTTCTTTTCTTCCGGGACTTCGGCGTCAGTCACTTTATCTCCTTCTATGACTCCTTCGCTTATTTTAGGCTCAGGTGACTTCATTATTGCGTTTTTGATATTATCAAGAGTGAAGAAACGGCCGATGAACATTACAGGGCTCTTCCTCTTTATCTCCACAGGCTCTATCGCAGCCTCCTTCTGAACAGTTGCAGTGGCTGTCTTTGGCATGCTCTCTATTTTTATTCCGCTTCCGCACACGTCTGCCTTTAGATTTAAGTCTACTTCATTACTGGTCGTGCTTATCCCTGCTATATCTATGGTTATGCCATTGAAGCCTGAGGCGGTGCCTTTTACCAACCTGCTTTTTGATATCAGGCCTGAATGGGTCACTGAAACATCTGCAAAGCTGTTTGCCCTGCTTATTGCCTGGACGTCAATCTTTCGTCCAAGGAAATCATATGGCTTTGAAGATACAGAAAGCGTCACTGTTTCTTCTTTTGACAAAGAGCAGTGCCCGCTTCCACAGTCTGCGTCTTCGCTGCAGATTTCGCCTATATCCTTTTTCTCGCTTGAGCATCTCCTGTTATTGTCAATAAGGTCATGCTGCCTGCACACTCCTGCCCTGCATTCCTCTCCAATAAGGCATATCTCACCTATTGCCCTTGTCTTTTCTGTGCTGAAGTCATCTGAAGTAAGCTTAGCTTCCATCTCCGCAAGCTTGTTTTGGAGCAAGGGGAAAAGGTCATCTGCCCCAAGTTTGTTTATCTCGAGGTCTTCCGCCTTGTATGGGCTGGATGATGAAGACTTGAGCTTTTCAGCGCCTGTAGTAGCAACGCCTCCACGCAATGCCCTGGTTATGTCAATTCTTCCACCTGTAGCTTCTCCTGTCAAGCTCACAACGCTATCCCTCATGTACGTCCCTATAAACATAGCAGCAGCAATAACAATAATCGCTAAGAATACAGCTAAAGTCAGTCCTTCTTTTTTTGAAGCCATCTTAATAAGTATTAAGTAAAAGACAATATATAAACTTAACGCTTAAAAAACACTTATATTGCCTAATTGCAATGCGGCCGCTTAAATCTTCCGGCTTAAGCAAACTTGTAGCCCGATGATAAAAGGATGTCCCTCATCATTATGGAGTCACCCAAAGGGTCGGGGCTTTCGTTGATTATAGTTGCATTTATCTCATGCTTAAGCATGGCCTTTGCAAGCATTGTTGCTTCTTTTTTATCACAAAGTATATGCCTTTTCTCACCCTTGTCACTGAACTCTATGCCTGAGAAGTGGCAGTGCAATTCCCTAAATTTTGAAAGCTTGTCAAGGACTTTTGAATAGTCTATTGAGCCTTCCCTTGCTTTAAGGTGGGCAAAGTCAACGCAGAAATGGCATTTTGTCTCCTTGACGAGCCTTAATGTTTCCTCCATGTTTCCGAAAACATTTACCTTGCCTGTAGTTTCAGGGGCAAGTTTGACATCCCACCCTCTCTTCTCTATGACAGACTGAATCCTTACTATCGCTGTTTTCATGTTCTGGAAGGTTGTTTCAGCGTCCATTTTCCCATAGTAGCCGGGATGGAATACTATGTACTTCGCCCCTAAGTGATGGCCTCGCTCGCATGACTGGAGTATGCGCCCGATGCTTGCCTGAACTTTTGCCTTTTCTGTTGAATTGAGGCTTATGTAATAGGGGGCATGTATGCTCAGCCTGATGCCTTCCTCTTCAGCTGCCCTGCCCACCTCCTTTGCAGTTGCATTTGACATATTCACTCCCCTGACAAACTCAACTTCCATTGCCTGAAGGCCAGAATCCCTTATTACTTTTATTCCTTCAAGGCTTGATGAGCATGGAGAGCCCGCAGTCCCCAATTGTATTTTCATTTTCCATTCCCCCTGCTGAGAAAAAACTGTGTGAAGCGAAGGCTGATGGAAGAAACCACTATAGTATAAAGGATGAAGAGCAGCGCAAGCTGTATCATGTTATTGAGTGCGGCAAGCTCAAGCGGTCCCAGTTTAAGTACTGGGTCTGCAAGAGTGGTCATCAGTATGAAGGCTATAGAAGCCACTGCTACCCCTTTTGAAATGTTTAATGAGATAAACATCCTTTCCTTGATGCCAAGGTCATTTGCCCCCCACATTGAGACAAACACTGAGATTACCCTTATTGCCATATAAATGCCAAAGAGTATAATGGATTTTATGAAGAAGCCCTTGTCGGAAGGGAGGGCTATAAACAACCCCAATAGGATGAAAATCACTATTGTAAGGAAATTTGTGAATATTGTCACGAACTTTTTTAGGCTTTCCTTTTCCTTTATTGCCGACCACCCAAACACTATGCCAAGTGTTGTAACTGAAAGCACGCCATTCCCACCAATATTCTCAGCAAGCGTATAGGAAATGAGCGCCACCGCTATTACGACTAATGGGGAAATGGTCTCTATGTATTTTCTCTTCATCAGCTTGAAGCTTACCAGCCCAAGCACTAAGCCTGTGCCCACCCCGGCCATTATCCCCCTGAAGAAGAAAACAACGACATCACTTGCCTGCAATGTCCCCTGAAACCAGAACAGTATTATGAGGGGAAATATTACAGTTATCGGGGTGTTAAGGACTGACTCAAGCTCAATAAGCCTTATGATCCTGCCTGCCCCGTCCTTCAGCGAGGAGAGCACCGCACCTGCGTCCGTGCCTGACATGAGTGCTGAAAACAGGAGGCTTATCAAGACTGAAGTTACTGTCAGCCTGCCATCAAAAAGGAGATGGGTTGCAAGTGTAAGGAATATTAGGTTCATTAAAAGGAAGACTATGCTAAGCCTCAATGCCCTTGGAGAAAGTATGCTTATCTCCCTCAGCTTGAACTTAGAGGTTGCGTCAAACACGATCATGATTAATGCAAACACCCCGAAGCTCGTAAGGAATGACGTGCTGAAGTCTACCCATCCGGTATAGCCAATTCCAACGCCTGCCAGTATGAGGAGGAGCATCTGCGGCAGCCTGACCCTAAGTGCTATTATCGAGCAGAGTATGCCTACTAGGAGAAGTATTGAAAGCCATGACAAGTCTGCGAGGTAGTTTACAGCCATACTCGTAGGGTATTTTGGGGAGTTTAAAAATCTAGCGTTTGTGAATTTTGGCCTTCATTGGCAGCCTGCGCTTTTGGGTTTGTTGGCGTGGAAGTCCTTATCAGCTGGATGAAAGCCTTAGCTTTTCCAATATGGGGCACGCGTTTGCGCAAGCTTAATATATCCTTCTGTGTATCCTATAATTGATGAAGAAGACAATTGCAATTTCTCTAATTATAATCGCTGTATCTTTTGCTGTTGCATTTTGCTTTTATTCGAAGATGCCTGGGCTTATGGCTTCCCATTGGAACTCCAAGGGTGAAGTGGACGGCTATATGCCACAGTTCTGGGGCTTGTTTTTGATGCCTCTTGTTTCCCTTGGGATGTTTTTGCTTTTTGTTTTCATACCAAGGATAGACCCCCTCAAGAAGAACATAAGGAAGTTCATCGGCTATTACCATGGCTTCATTGTTGTTATGCTTTCTTTCCTACTTTACATCTATTTATTGACTATATTCTGGAACTTAGGATTTAGCTTCAACATGACAAGATTATTGCTGCCTGCGCTTGCAGTGCTCTTCTATTATGTTGGGGTGATGGTCAGCCACGCAAAGAGGAACTGGTTCATCGGCATAAGGACTCCATGGACGCTCAGCAGCGACAGGGTGTGGGAGAAGACGCACAGGGTTGGAGGGAGGCTGTTCAAGTATTCTTCTGCCATAATCTTTCTTGGACTTTTTTTTGATCAATATGCTATTCTTTTCATACTTGTTCCTGTGCTCGGGACAGCGCTTTATACTGTTGTGTATTCTTATTTTGAGTTTAAGAAGTTGGGATAGTATTCTGCTTTTTGAGCTGGCCGTTAATCCAAGACTGAATCCAATACGGCCAACTGATAAATGGGTCTTTTAGGCTTCTAAATCATTTCCCAAATAGCCAAGTATCTCATTTTTTATTTCAAAGTCAAAATTTAATGGGACTTTTTTTTGACAGCTTGCAGAAAAGATATCTCCTGAACTAATTGGACTCTAGTACCATCAAACGAACCTATTAGAAATATAACAGGCTGCTAAAATAATCTGTTCAAAGTATCTAGAGTTTCAAGTACTGAAAAAGTTTTCTTCCGGCTAACAGCAAGTTCCAAAAAGTTTATATGCACAACTATGCTGAGGCTAGTTATATGGATCTTAAAAAAGCACTAGTATTATCATTAATTGCAGCAATCATACTGGTAATTGCAGGATGTGCCTACGACGAAATGCCAGATTCTAAGGCAGAGCCTGCCAAAATTGCTGATGAACCACAAGATGATGAAGAATGCATTAATCATTATCTCACAAAATTTGGAATCACGAAAAAGGACATTATAATTGAAAACAGCGAATGCGACTGGACTCCAGATGACAGGTATGGGGTAATAGATTATAAATTTAAAGCCCAAATCAAGGATGCGGAAGATAAGAGTTATAATCTTTTTTATGAAAAGGGGTGCTGCCACCGGCATGCTTATCCTGGTTTTACCATGTGCATCAAGGGTGAGGCTGGAACTGTTTTATTCCAGACAATGAAATCAAAGATCTGCAGCCAGCTAAATAACGATTTTGATAATTTCACTGCAAAATGTTTAAGTGGGGAATTTGAGAAACTAGAGGGAGATTCTATAATCCTATCATTAAAAAACGATTATGTGGATGGCGCCTCTTCTGATATTAAAACGGTTTCCGTTGAATCCAGCGACTGCTTGGACTTAAATGAGGTTTAACTTCTAGATTTGGCCGGCAATTGCATATAACAACAACCAGAGGAAAAAATCCCCGGCATAACTAACTGCTAAAACAACTTATTCAAAGTATCCAAGGTATAAAGTATCATTGCATGCGTCTGTATCTTCGAAGGCTGGAACGCTTCAGCCTTAGTGTGGACAGAGAATATCCTTACCTGGTTGATAAGATGTATCTGCTGTGTCAATCCAGGGTCAAGCTTGACGCCTTTCTCATCCAGCTTAGCTATCAGCTTCCCCAGCCCTATGCCTGGAGTCTTTTCCAGGGCGTCAATGCCCGTAGCCTCAAAGTATTTCCTGTGGAGTGCAGTCTCAAGAATCCTTCCGCATATGATAACAGCTGATCTTAAGCATGAGTTGTCATAGCACATCCTCATCTCCGCAATGTCAGCTTCCACCTCAGCCTTTATCTCCTGCGGCAGCTGGGGAATCTTTATAGAAAGCATCCTTAACTTCACGTCTTCAAGGGCAGAAGCGCATTTCATCATGCTGTCAAGGACCTTAAGCATGGGCTTTGTCCCTATCTCCCAGTTCAAGGTTTCAGAACATTTGATAAGCCCTATTGCAGCCTGCCTTTCTGAAGGCTTAGAAAGCGTTGCAGCCTCCCAGGCTTTCTCCTTGAGTTTTAAAATGTTTGCCTTAACCACCTCCTTGCCCACCACGGGCTTCCTGAACAGGTTAAACTTGCTTCTTACAGCAGGCTTGCCATGCACTTTAGTATATTCTGCGGCTATTACCGAATCCTGGACTTTCGCTATAAGGAGCTTCAGGCTGTTCATAGGTATAATGTTGTTTTATGGGTATATAAGATTTTACAGTCTCTATCACAAGCTTTTTATTCTTTATTTCCAATAATATATCAGATGGAAGTCAGAATAAGAAAAGGCAAAAGGGAAATAGCAGCCGCAAAGTACTGCTCTTCTCTTCCTCTTAAGGCTCTTGGACTCATGTTCTCCCGGCCGCTTAAAAAGAATAAGGGGATTTTACTAGTCAATTCTTTTGAAAGCATAGAGCTAAGTGCAATACACATGCTGTTCGTCTTCTACCCCATAGACGTGGTTTGGATGGACAAGGAAAAACAGGTTGTGGGCATAAAAAGGAATGCAAGGCCGTTTGCATTGAGGCATGCGCCTAAGAAAGATGCCAAGTACATTCTTGAATTAAGAAAAGGCGGTGCAAAGGGCATACGGGAAGGGGACAGGCTTGCCTTCTAGAGCATCCGTAAAACATTATAGGGGAAAAATTCCATACGCCAACACTAGCTTTTATGCTAAGGCTTCACTTGGAAGCTCACTGCAGCAGGAACTTTATTAAGTCAATCAGCCATTCAAGCGGAGTAATATTGTCCTTTTGCTTCTTCTCCTTGCCTTCAAGAATTTCAAGCGCCCTTTCTAAGAAATCCCTCGCACGCACTGGGGCGAGCTTGCCTTCCCTTGTTAAAGAGGAAACATACTTCCTTACGCCTTCGCTGGTGAGCATTTTCTGGTTCTCCAGCTTGTAATACTCGTCAAGGCCTTCGTCGCCAAGCTCCTCCCTGAAGAGATCCTTGAGCTCGCTCTCCATTAGCAGCTGTGGCGAAAAGAGCAGCCTTATGGGCTTTATCTTCCTTACCGGCTTAATTGGGATTGTGAAATAGAATGTGCTGCCCTTCCCAGGGATGCTCTTTACCCATGTGCTCCCATTCTGAGCCTCGGCTATCCCTGAGCAGATGGTAAGGCCCAGGCCTGCTCCGCCATGCTCCCTGTAGATTGTCTGCTCTTCCTGAAAGAATGGCTCGAATATCCTCTTCTGGTACTCGGGAGCTATCCCGCAGCCCCAGTCCCTTACGCTGAACTCAATCATTCTTCCTTTTACCTGCGCGTCAAGCACAACCTTGCTGCCAGACCTTGAAAACTTTATGGCATTATTGAGAAGGTTCCTCAAAACCTGCATGACCTTGTCAGGGTCGCATTCTATTTCCGGGAGCTTTCCAATCTTTGTGATAATTTTTGTTTTTTTCTTAGGCATTAAGCCCCCCATTTCCTTAACAAGCCTGCTTATATATGCATTCAGGCTGCATTTAACGAAATTGAACCTCAGCCTTGCTGCCTCAATCCTTGACACCTCAAGGAATTCCAGGATAATCTTGTCCAGCCTTTCCGTGTTCCTGAGCACAATGTCTGCTGATTCCCTCTGCTTCCTGTTGATTGGCCCGAAATATCCTTTCTTCAGCATCTGGAGCTGCGCCTTCATCGGAGTCATGGGGCTTCTTAGCTCATGCGATGTTATGGATATAAACTCTGTCTTTGCCTTGTCTACCTGCTTCCTTTCCTCATCCATCCTTCCAAGAGCTTCTGCCATCTTGTTGAACATATTGCCCAGGTCAGCAAGCTC
>JBDRFS010000022.1:0-39832 GCA_043818535.1 Candidatus Woesearchaeota archaeon | reverse complement strand
ATGTGGATACACTCACAAAAGAAAAATGCTGCAATGGAGAAAACGTTTATTAAACCTATGCAAAAAACACACAATTCGAAAAAAATTCCATTCTTTAGTTGCAACCCTCATTTTTCATAATTATCAGACAGCCTGTGAAGCAGCGGCGTCTTCGGCCTGATCTGATAAGAACTTCCACGCCAACAAGCCCAAAAGCGCAGGCTGCCCAAGAGAAAAGTATCAGGAGCCAGATTCTGCTTCGAATTGTTGCTAAAGGCCGTTTCTTTAGGGGATGCCCAGCTTTCTAACATAAACTGCCAGGAATGTCCTGAGGAATCCAAGGACAAGAAGGGCTGCTGCCAAGACTGCAAGGGCAAATGCCATTGTGGTGTAATCCTGCCCTATTGCACTAATGCCTGCCTCGGCCAGGCTGCTTACAACAAAGATAAAAACAAACATGTACGCAAGGACAATGAAGAATATTTTATGGAACTTCCAAAATGCCAGAACAAGTGACTGATTAACCAATTCTACAAGCCCAACCTTAAGGTAAAGGCTGTACACTACCTGCAGGAGGTATATCAATAGCAAGCCTATGACTGCATAAGCTATCATCGTCCAGAGGCTTATCCCGCCAACAAGCAACTGCACAGCCCCGTCAATAAACTTGTCTGCCAGAAGCATGAGCACTACAAAAAAAGGCAGTGTCACTGCGCCAAACACCAGCAGCTTCCTCCAGTTGAATATTTTCTTGTTAAAAATAAGGTTATAGTGCATTGACTGGAAAAAGCACCAGAGCACGAACAACACAGCCGGCACAACAAAGAACATGAAAAGGCTTATCTTATCGAGAAGAGGCGTTACTCCCTCCACGAATAATGCTAATTGAGCCATTGCGTTCTCCGAGCCCTGCTCTAACGCTGCCTGCAATGTTGACATCTGCTCATAATACTGGGTGAGGGCAAGCATATAGACTTCTATTTTTATCCGTGAGTAAAGGTAAAAGATTCCACCGGCCAAAAGGAAAATCAAGTCTATTAGGAAGAACTTCCAGAAGTTTTTCCTGTAAATCTTAACGCTGTCTTTGAAGCTTGGTTTCATTTTTTACCCTATTGCGTAAGGATTAGCTGAAGACAAGCCATCCCCCACTGTTTCCAAAATGCCTTTCTCATCTGCCACTTCAGTTGTGGCACCCCCGCTTAATAAGCTGTAATCAAACGGGTTATGATAGACTTCCCACGTTTTCAGCCCACTGCTAGTAGAGTAAGAGCTTTTCCCCCCAACAGTCCTCTGCCCAGAATAGACACTGTCAAATTCCTGGTTAGCATTATCACAAGGGTCGCAGGTATAAGGCACTATCTTACCTTGGGCAAGGTCTACAAGCGTCACGAACTGCGGCTCCCTTGGGAAAGGCTTCCCATCAACGCATGTTGACTGTCCCAGTATCCCGCCCCCAGTAGAAAGGGCGCCTGAATCAATATAGCTTACGCTGTCATAGCTTCCTTCTGCAAAGGCGTGCACGTGCCCGTGTATGTAGACCGCATTGTACTCCCGAAGGACATTGACCAGATCTGCCCTCACGATTGGCGGAACAACAATCCCTCCAGAACTATGGCATGGGTTTATGTAAAATATTGGCCTGTGCCCTGAAACGAATATCCTGTTTGCGCCATTCTTCTTGGCATCAGCAAGGTCCTGCCTCAGCCAGTCAACCATCTTTGCCTCAGTAACCCTTGAGTCTTCAATTATTGCGAAATGGTCACCCTTATGGTTAAAGGAATAGTAGACAGGATAATCTCCGCTTACCACATCAATATCCGTACCATAGCTATCCCAAAGCTTCTCATACTCGGCTTCAGCTTCAGGAGAGTAAGAATCGTGGTTGCCCCTTACAGGGACAATCTTAATCCCCATGTTCTTCAATGGCTGGACAAAGCCTGCCTTAAAGTTGCTCCACATCTTTTTCATGGTGACAGTAGAAGTGCTGCCAGTAGCGTCTACCATGTCCCCTGTAATTATTAAGAAATCGGGATTCAACTCTTTAATCTTATCAATAGCCTCGTCCATATATGCCGCTTGCCCAGATGCCCTGTAATGGACATCTCCAACAATAACAAACTTGTAGCCCTGCCCTGAAGTCACCTGCCTTCTTTCAACAGATTCTGAAATCCCGGCAGTTTGCCAAAGCTCCTTAATTAAAGATATTGCCCTGGGCCAGTTATCTTTCCAGTTCTGTTTCCTGGAATTGGACATCTTCATTACATCACCGTTAGCTTCCTGTATTGCAATTATGTTCGCACAATTTTTCCCAGGACCTGCTGTGTACCCTACCCTCATCTGAACAAAAGTCTCTGCCTTTACAGCCTTCCCATCCGCGGACTTGCATACTGTGCCATAGATAAGCCTTGCCATGTTTTGCGTTCCGCACCTTATCCCCTCATCAATGTCCCCCTTAGCTTCCTCATGCTGCAAGCATTGCATCAAGCCGTAAGAATACCTCTCCTGCCCGTCCTTCGGCGGCTCCTTTACCTTCGCATTCTTGTTCCACGCCCCATTCTCAAGGGAAATCGTCCCAATAATCACATAAGGGTTCACATCAAACTCTTTGGAATACTTTTTTATCGCAGCAATAATCCCCTTAATATCAGATTCTGACAGTTTCTTTTTTTCCCTAAGGTAAGTTCCCAGCACATCATCAAGCTTGTAGTCAGTATTGTCATCATAAGTCATGCAGGCAAAATCCTCTCCGAAACCATTAGTGACAAAGCAGTCATCCCTATATTCCGCATCGCTGCCCTTTTTAATAACAGGAGTAGCACTGTCAACGCACTTCTCACCATCCCACCTGCAGTACTTCCCAAATTCCTGAGTGCAAAAAGAGGTCTCGCACATCTCTGGATCATTACTGAAATCAACACAAGTGGTCGCCTGCTCGCAGGTGTGGCACTGCGCATCATCCACAAAAACCCTAGTAAGCCCCCCATCAACCTTTGAGAAGTAGCAGCCAGGAATCTCATGGCACTCGCCCTTAGTGCACAGCACACCATCCTCACATTCCATGCAAAGGTTCTCCTTCTCCTGTATTGTCTTATCAGCAACACCAGTAGCGCTGATGCACTTTCCACCGCCAATAGAAGACCACTGGCAACTCAGCCCTGCTGACCTCACGCAATCACTATCCGGATTGCACCTTGCCTCATCCTCTATGGCGCTGCAGCCGCTCTCTGCTGCAAGGAGGCATGCTTTGCACTCATTGCTTATCGCTGGGCCTTCACCGAAGAGGTTCTTCAGGCTCCCATCAACAAAGAAGCATTTCCCATTAGCCAGGGAATAGCATTCATCCCTGTCACAGAGATTTGTCATTCCATCGCCGCAATTGCCGCACTCCAAGCCATAATGCTGTATCATGCTTAGGCTTACCTCTTTTGAGCCCATGCTCTCATAGCCGCCTGAAAGGGCCAGCCTTGCCTGCTCCAGGTCAGACTTGATGTAGTCCTCAAATGATGCAAGGGCTTCTGCAGGAAGATTCTTGCTCTTGACAACAGCCTCCGCCTTCTTTACGTACTTGTCCTGCAGGCTGTCAACCTTTCCAAGGTATTCCTCCATCTTTTCCTTCAGGGCATCATCCATGCCTGTCCCATGAGTGTACTGTGCCTCAATTGCGATTAGCTCTGTATTATACTCTGAGACTATAGCCGAAAGCTCATCCTTCATCTCCACAATAATCCTGTTCAGGTCCCTCAATGGATCAACCATTGTGCAGCCCTGCTTCTCTGCAAGCATCACAAGCATCTTTCCGGAATAATACTGGGCTTCTGCTGCAACAACAGGGGAAAGGCTGTAAAGCACTAAAGCGCTGTAGTCCCTGTAGGCATCTATTACCTGCACGCAGGTTCCCTTAGGCTTGTCATGAATCCCCTGCATCTCTTCCCTGCTTTTTTCAGCGTCAAGAAGGCCTGAATAGCCAAGATCCTCTTTCATCCTGGCCAATGTGCTTTCGTCAAGCTGGTCTATGATGTCGCCCCTTGTCTCAAGGTTGTTGATGTTAACACTATCCAAACTTATCCAGCAGTTCCCTAGGCTTCTTCCCACATTATCCATTCCGCACGCCCCAACAATCTTCCAGTTGTTTGCATCAGTACCCCTTCCAGGATTCTCCTTAGAGCAAACCCTGACAACACCTGTGCTTACAATGCTGTACTCTCCAGGCAGCGAGACACTGCCCAAGGAAGGGGAAGACCTTGATACTGTAGGCACGCAGTCCAGCTCTGAGCTTATGTTCCTTCCAACCTCGTCCTTGACAACAAGGTCATTCAGGTAATCAACTGCAAAAGAAGAGCTTACCTTGCCAAAGCCGCACTCTGTCCACCCATTAACATTTATGCAGACCTCATTAAACCCTGAGTCTAAAATGCAGTCCACTGTAAAGTCAGCCAATCCGCCTTTTTCAATGGAGCCACGCCTCCCATGGCACTCTTGAGTTACATAAGAAACATCCCCTCTCGCATCCCTGAGGTATATGGAATAGTCCACATCCTGGTTCTCTCCGGCATAAACATGATAGTAAATCTGGTACCTTGACTTGCCCATTGTCTCTGAATAAGGTATTACAGTAAGGACTGCTGTGTACTGCGGCGGGCTTTCTGGTGTTGAAATCTGTTCAAATATCTCCCCTACGTCAGGCCACTTGCCGTATATTGCGGCCTTGCATATAGTAGACCCTACCTCATCTGTTGACCTTGCATTGAACGCTGCGAAAGATGTGGTAGCATATTCCTTTGTGAAGAACTTTACGGAATCCCCTATATTCTGCATGCTTGACTCAAATGTGAGGTACTCGCCGCCGCCAGGCTTCTCCCCGAAGAACTGCTTGCCTATCCACCGGAATATCCCTCCCTTAATCTTTAAGATTGCAAGAGCCTCTTTCCACAATGTCTCGCAAATGAATATTGACCTCACCTTATCGCAGATCCCCACAGACTTGCCTTGCACTTTTGCGGTCTTGAGGCATTCCACATATCCCTTTAATATTGAGCGTATGTTTTCCAGTCCAGCCTTCACGCCTGTAAGGCACACAGGTATTGGCTCCTTTGGCATGTCATAGTTGTGCAGCCCCAGGACCAGTGAGCCTATTATCCCTGTCTGGACAACATTGTCAACAGGCCACGCCCCTGCAAGGTTAAACCTTGAAGGCGGGCACATCACAGGGTCACAGATGCCAAAAAGCGTCTTGCAGTCTTCAGGATCCATGACATCATAGCATCCAGGGTTGGCAGTCTGCTGCTGCCCAAGCGCCTGTTGATTGCTTACTATGAAGTCCCTGCCGCAGTCGCTGTAAACCTCCCCACTCTTCTTGTATCCTGCCCTTGACGCTTTTGATATGAGCCTTTTAAGCTCAGCCTCATTCTGCGGCAGTGAAAGCGTGCTGTGGTGCTGTATCATAACATCATCCTTTGTGCACATCAGCCCGTCTTTCCCAACATTCCATTCCTGCACAGTCTTAGGCGTGTTGTCTGCAAAGAACTCCAGAACCTTAATGTAATTGCCATCGCATGAAGGCGAAGGGACGCAATAGGGCCTGCCATCAGGGTAGGATTCAACAACTGCTCCCGGAGCAAATTTAGTATTAATCTCATCAGTCGAGTAGCCCTTGGGCCCGACAAAGAACTTGGTTTCTCCGGAAGTGGTCTTGTAGACCTGGCCCTGGGATGACATAAGTGGGGCAAGGAGGTTCTTCTCCAGGCGCTGGACTTCAGCCTCATAATTGTTGATTTCTGTCTCATAGCTGTTTGCCCTGCTGTCCTCGCCCTCGCTTCTGGCGGCATCTGCCTTTATCCTCAGGCTTTCTTTTTCAGACTGAAGCTGGTCCCTATAATCCTCAGCAGTGGCAATGTCCAGCTCAATCTTGCCGCCCATTGTGTAGGCTGAAAACATCTGCTTAGGTGCAGGCCTTATTACCTGGAGGCTTTGTATGCCCATGCTCTCAATGTAAGCATAGCTTTCTGACTTAATCTCCTGTGATTCAGCCATCCCCTGCTTGTAAAGGTCGTTGAATATCTGCTTCCTCTCTTCAAGGGGCAGGCTAGTGTAGCCGGCATAGTTCTTCTCTATAGACGTAACAGCAGAATTGTAGGCTGCAGCATCCCCTGTAAAGTTAAGTTCCTCAAGCCTGGAGTCTACCTCCACCTTGTAGTTATAGCCTGCATTCTCCCCGTCATATGCCTGGTAAGACTGTGACTCACTCATAAGCTGCCAGAACCTGTAGTCCCTAAGCTCCTGAACAGAATAAAGCTCGCCTTCGGCAACATCAGCATACTTGTCAACATTCTTGTAGTTCTTGTTTATGTTAGCAAACCATTCCTGATTTTCATAGTTCTTCATCTCGCTGTTAACCTGCTTCACTGTTTTCTGCGTGTCATCTATGGTCTTGGCTATATTTTTAGCATTATCTGCAAGGCACTTGTCATAGGTCTTGTACTTCAGGCCTCTCCCGCTGTTTGAGGCGCAGAAAGCTGACCATCCTGACTTGCCGTCCATCCCCCTCATAGCCATATTCCTTGCCATGCTCCTTGACGAGCCTGAAAACAATGAGTTCTTTATAGTGAGATATGCAAATGTGATGAGGCATGTCTTTTTCCACACGCTGAGCACATCATCAAACTTCTCTATGATGCTGTCAAATGTCTTGATCACATCTTCTGTCTTGTTTATCTTCTTGCCGATCTCATCCGGGGTCCAGCTTATAGCCCTCTTTTCAACAGGAATATGGATCGTGAAGTTTGACCTGCTCCTCAATGGCAGCCCTGTCCCGGGAATTATCCTAAGAAGCGCATTTTTCTTGACATCTATCTCCCTAACGTAAAGGTCCTTGCCCTCTATGGTGTTATGCTCCCTCAAGTAAAGCCTTTCCTGATTGGAAAATGCTGCCAAAGGCCCGCTAATGGATTTTTGGTCTCCCTTTGTGACAAATTTCTCAATGTAAACCGCATCAGAAGATACCCTCTTTACCCTCCAGTTATAATAGGAAAATGGCTTTCCAACCTCGCTGATTATGAAGTCCTTCCTGAACAGCTTGTCCCCTGCCTTAAGCGTCTTTACTCCCTCTTCCTCAACCTCAATCTTAATAGAAGGCTTGTCCTTGTCAGAAAGCCCTTGCACAGACTTAAGCTGGACAGTAACATCCCTCCCATTGTCGCTTATTGTCTTTTTCCTGTACTTTGAGCCTGAGCCGGAATCCGGCGAAAGCTCAATTATCCTTGCCAATGCCTCAACTGCAAAGTCGCCCTTCCCTGCCTGCAGTGACTTCAAGTAATATTCAACTGCCATCTCAGGATAGCCAAGGTCATCGTATATCCTGGCAATCTCAAATGCAGCCTTGTGCTCAAATCCCACTCCGAACTTGTCAGTAACCCCTGGATTCTCCTCTATTACCTTCTTGAACTCCTTTATTGCGGTGCAGTAAACTGCCTCCTGAGGAGTATTGGAAAGGAGGTCTGCCGCTTCTGCTGTGGGGAGGCTTGCCGGGATTGCGATGGTAGCTGCAACCTTGGTTGTTAGCCCCTTCTCAGCTTTCCTGCACTTGCCATTCTCGCAGCCATGGCTGCACTTATAGGTAGACTTCATCACGCTCTTGCCTTCACAGGAATATTCACTGAGGCTGGTCCCAACGCAGGCGTCAGCGTATGTTTTTATTGTCCTGGCCTTGTCATTATCATAGACTGTTACACTAGCCATTTCAAAGACATCATTTTTCTTTGGCTGGAGGCACGCGTAGCTTCCCGTGTCACGGACCTTTTCGGTCTTTTCAAGTGTTGCCTGGGATGATGTGGTCTTGGCAGCAGCAGTATCCCTGGCAATAAGGTCGTAATGCTTTACATTCAGCTTGATATTGCCTTCAGAAAGCCCCCTGTATTCAACAGAGTACCTCAGCTCAGGGAAAACTATCTCATAAGAACCCCCAACAGCCAGCTTGTCTTCGTTTTCCTTGTCCAAACTATAGTCTTGTATCATCTCATCATCGGATGATGCTATTGGTACAAGCAAGCTGCGATCATATGCAGGCATGTAAAGCTTGAAATCCAATGAGTCCTTGCCAGCAGAGCTGACCCAAAGATAATCCCCTTCTTCCAATGCAGGGGCATCTTCACTTGTATGGACAGAGAAGTCATCCAGGTCAAGGATGGTATTAGGCTTGGAGCTGATAACAACATCCTCATTTTCAACCAATCTCTCGCTCTGCACTTCTTCAGCTGCAGGGCTTGCTTCAGCAGGAGTTTCAGCCCCAGTACCCTCAAAATAGCTTATCACATCAAAGCTCACTTCGTGCTTGCCGCCAGAAATATCTGTATCTAATTTCTGTATCTTATACCACATATCCTCTTCATTAGATTCCTTTATGTCAGACCACACAGAATTCTTAAAAGTGTAAAGGGCGCCTGAGCCAAGAACGTCTGAAGCTTTTGCCTTGTCAAGGTCAAAGAAATGTGCGCTTAACGTGTCCGAGTCTGCAGCTATGGCCCAGAGGTAATGCCCAGCTTCGAGCATCTCCCTTTGATGGCTTGAGTGAAGGCTGTAGTCGTCAAGGCAGAGTATGTCCTTAGTGTTAAGGTCCAGTGTAACTATCTCATCATCGATAGCAATAACTCCGGAAGCCTTGGCAGTCGTGCTCTCTGCTCCAGAAGCCTTGGCAGTTGTGCTCTCTGCTTCTGAAAGCTTTTCCGGCAAGGTAAGCCCCTTCAGCAGGACTTCAGCAGACTCGCAAGGATCATCATTGCCCCCTGCTGCGTTCTCAGTCTTCTCAACCCTTATTATCTCTGACCCGGACTTTAAGGTCACTTCATAAGTCACTGTGCTTTCATCAGGCCTAGTTATAGATTTGATGGACTCTACCCTCCACATTGACCCAGGATAAAGGGCAGAACCTTCTGTGACAATCACTTCTTGTGTTGTACCATCTATTGAAAGCTTGAGCCTTGCCCTCCTGTCTGTGGGATCTGTGACATCAACAAGCTTCACCCTGAATGAGTCCTGGGCCATGCCCTCAGCAGTCCTCAGCCTTAAATAGTCAGAAGTTTCCCCCTTATTGAGGTATATCGTCCTTATCGGCCTTGGAGCCAGGGCAGGAGAGAATCCCTGTATGCCTAGGTAGTTCTCTACAGAAGACACTGCTTCCCCTGCCTTCGGAAGGCTTACGCCAAGCACGCCCCCTATGTACCTTATGGACTTGTCTGCGAATGTTGGGATAAGCTGGTTCAGGCCAAGGTGCGCCTCTGAAGCATAAATTGTCAATTTAACTGAGTTATCATTTATTTCCTCAGCCCTGATGTAGCCTCTCCCTGAAAAGAAGCTGTAGTCAAAAAGGTTCTTTGTCCTCCATATGTCCTCATCTCTATCCTCAGGGATAAGGAGGTCCTGCTGGAAAAGCGTAAAGAGCCTTTCCGCATTCTCAAACTCTATGATGGCATTCATGTTCAGCTCAATGGAGTCAGGCACTTCGCCCTCTATCTCAATCTGCTTGAGCATTATGAGCAACGTGCCTAAGTTGTCAAGCGTGTACTTCTTGGGCCTCAGGAATCTTGGGGTTCCCCTCACATATTCCCTGGTGTCCTCATCAAGCGGGGTTACCCTCATGTACTTTATCTCAGGATCAGAATATAGGGGCTCTGCACTCATGCCTGTGCCAAGCATGCTTCCAAGGCTCTTGCCTGAAAGGAAGGCGTAAATAGGAACATCATCATCCTCTATTAAGCTGGAGACAAGCACTGTAGGCTCGTACTTCTTGACTTCAACCATTATTGACTCCCCTGTTTCCTCCTCCTCAAACTCACCCTCTCCAAGCTCTTCAAACTCAAGGTGCTGCAGGGGAAGGTCCACTGCAACGTCCTCAATAGCCTCAGGGGCGTTAAGCTCCGGCTCTGGCACAATTGAGTCTGCCACAGCGAATGGCAGGCATATTATTAGGACTGTCAAAAACAGCGCCAAAGCCTTCTTTTTTACCATCCTTCTTATAGTTTTCATCGTGTTTTTATACTTTTTTATTCAACAAGGGGTGAAATTAGGTCTATAGGAGTCTCCTCCAGGTCGTAAGCCTCCTCTATCTCCTCCATTGTTGAAGGTGTTGATACTACCGGAATATAAAATGTGATTTTGCTTGCACCAGATATAGCATCCCTTTGGAGCTCCCATGAATAGTCAGCGCCTCCCTTGATGACCCTGTTGAGCGTAACATCCGGGATATTGGTGGAAAAGCATTTCTCTTCTGTAAGCCCGAATATCCCAAGTATGCCCTTCTGCGGGATTGCCACGCACCTCTCCACCTTTGTGCCTTCTATTGTTATGCCATAGTCAGAATCTGCAAATGCCTGGCTCTTAACATCAAAGCGGCCTGCAATCAGGCTTATGCGCCTTGACTCCCTGGATATGACCTCAACAAACCTCTTCTCTTCATCTGATATAGTGATTATGTAGTCCTCATTGCTGTTTGGCAGCCTTATCATCCCATTGTCTATCATCTTCACTTCAACATCCACCGCATAGTAAGGATCCATCACAACGGACAAAGAGCCGTCCTCCACAGTAGAAGCAAGCTCCCTCCCCTTATGGTAGCCTTCCTTGCTGGCTGTAAGCAGGGCATTGAAGCATTGGGGAAAAGCTGCAGTCAATGAGCCTCTGCTCCCAGTCTTTCCGATTTCGCATTCAGTGCTCGCGCACTTGAGGCTTATTTCTGCCCCAGAAACTGGATGGTAAATGCCGTCATTGTCAGGTGCAATGGCCTCCACTGTCTGCGTTGAAAGCCTGTTGCCGCATATCTTCCCCTTGTTGCTCTCAAAGTCTATCACATCAGCAACATTCTCCCGAGGCTGGTTGTTGTCTATTATTGCCATTACGGCAAACTGGAAAAGCGCCCCACTGTCATCTGTGAGGACCACAAGTACAGGGTACTTTATGTCATAGATGAAGTTATAATCCCGTATGCAGACCAGCGAGGAAACAAATGCAAGCTCTTCCATCTTTTGCGTAAACAGCGGCTCCGCGGCAAGCACGCCACCCTCTGACGGCTGGACTTCCAAGGATAATGGCCAATTCCCAGAGTAGAAGAACTGCACGTTTGTGCCGGAGGCTCCGCTAATGGATACGTCCTCTACAAAGTACTGCTCCCTCTCATTGAAGTCAGTCCCACTTATCTTTATGAAAGGTATATTGGCAGAAAGCGCATCCTTGAGGGAGGCTTCAACATCCCTTAACAGCCAAAACTTAGGCTGGCATTCTGTGTCCGTGCCTGTATAGGGGACATCCTCGTAGACTGTGAGGATGTCAATTGTCTTCTCTTCCAGGAAATTACTTTCAGACTCTGCCTCCAGTATGCCATTAGCCTGCTCGTAAAGCTTTCCCAGGCCTGAGTCTATGCTAACATAGAACCTTGAAAGCAAGTAATCCAGGTCAGCGGTTGATATGTACAATGGATATTTTACTGTAAATAGTATCCTGCTGTCAAGTATCTCCGCATCAACGCTTATCTTCCCTGGAGTCACGTTGTATACTTCGAAAAGCGTGAAATTGTTTGTGCAGAGCTTTATGTTCTCTGCAACGTAATCCCCTAATTGCTTTTGCATTATTTCTTTTGTTGGCACGGCTGTAGCCTGTATGCCATTTGGCGTCTCATAGAACCAGTAGGCAGTCTCCATCCCGCCGTCCAATATCTCCAGTGTATTAGAGAACTGGTTGACTGGACTCCTGCCGCCATAATTGTCAGCCGGAATGTTGATGTAGCCTCCCTGCATCCCAAGAATTTCAACGCCATCTGAAGCTACCTCCTCAAGGCAGCTTGCAACATAGTCATTCACTTCCTTTGCATCTTTTGGTATCCTCTCGGCTGCTATCCTCTCCAGGTCCCATGTGCTGAAAACTATGGATTGCTGGTAATAGACTAACAGTACGGCAAGCGCCACTATAACTATTCCTATAATTACATAGATATTAAGTTGCCCTCTTTTCCGCATTAATGATATTTAACTCTTATATATATAAAAAGGTTGCGTTACTTGTAAGTCAGGCAGCCTGCTTTGTTTTCTTTTGTTGGTGGAGAAGTCTTTGAAAGAATGGGCCTGTCCAGATTTGAACTGGAGACCTCCTCCGTGTGAGGGAGGCGTCATAGCCACTAGACCACAGGCCCTTGACTCTAATTGTATAGTAACCAAAACCTATCTCCTACGGGGCATTACGGCTTTGTTTAATCATTTGCCCTTCCAGTTTCCGTTTATGGCGTATCTCCACAAGGACGCCCTTTGGGGAACGGAGGACTTTAGGCAGGTTTACACAGAGTGGTCAGCTCCATCCTGTCAATGACTCTTTGCAGAGCAGGAGACTAACCCTTGCAGCCTTGCCAAACTGCCCGTTCATAGGACAGTAACCTGTTGCCAGATTCATTGGTTGGCTCAAAACAAAAATATGCCTTACTTATATTTAAACCTATCGGAGGCTAAACTTTTGCACTTTTAGTTGGCTGGGCCGCATAGGGGAAAAACTCAAAAGTCCAGGAGAAGGTAAAATCACGGCAGGCTGTGGGGGTATCAAGCCTAACAAGGGCTAAAGCTACGGTGTCTTCGGCCTGAACTGATAAGCTTGGTTGCCAAAACATCTTCTGTTGCCAAAGACGGCAACCTATGCAGGAATGCGGCTGCTGGCTTATTGGGGCTAACGTAGCAGCCATTTCCAAAGAGGAACAAAAACAATCCCATTTTCTTTTTTCTCTAAATCCTTAGTTAATACTAATAACCCTTTTGTTTTTTTAAATTCTTTCTTGAAATCCCGTAAGGCACTGATTTCTCTCTCTGCAATCTCATTTGTGTATGAGATATTGATAGCTGTTAAAGAATTATCTTTGTTTTTTACAATGAAGTCAACTTCCCCTTTTCCCCTCCAATAAAAAACTTCGCTGCCTCTTCTTTTCAAGTCAACAAATGCCATATTCTCTGCTAATCTTCCCTCGTCTTTTGAGAACTTAAAGGAAACAACATTCCTAAGCCCATTGTCTATGCAATATATTTTCTTGGGATTTGCCTGCTGTTTTTTCAAGGAATAAGAAAAAAGATTTACTGTAAATACTACAAAAGAATCTTCCAAATAAGAAAGATATTCGCTGATGGTTTCCTGTTTGACTGCCATTTCCTTACTTATAATCTTATGATAAGAATTGACACTAAACAAGCTAGAGATATTGGTCAAAAGATATTTTATCATGTTCTTTATCAGAGCCAAATTCCTTATATGGTACCTTTCAATTATATCCTTATAGATTATTAATTCCATATAATTTTCCAGCAGCTCCCTCTTCTGTTTGTTGATGGTTATTTCTGGAAATCCGCCGTCACTTAAATATTCATTAAACCGTTTTTTTATGATATATCTCTGGTCTGAGTATTGAAAGTTCTTTTCGAGCATTACATCCTTGAACCGAAGAAATTCCTTGAAAGACAAGGGAAACATAGTATAATTTAATGCCCTGCCCCTTAGAGAAGTATGGATTTCTTTATGCAACAGTTTTGAAGACGAGCCTGTAATGAAAATACTGGCATTTTCTGTGTCATATATTCTCCTAATAAATCTTTCCCATCCATCAACCTCTTGGACTTCATCAAGAAAAAGGTAGATTTTTTCTGTTTTATTTCTAGGGAAGAGTTCAAAATATGCCTCAAGAATATATTGCAAGTCATGCAATTTCAAGGGGTACAGCCTTTCGTCAGAGAGGTCTATGTAAATTATCTTGTCCTTACTAACTGTATCCAATAGCTCTGAGATTTTTTGATAAAAGAAATAAGTTTTTCCGCTTCTTCTGGAACCTGTTATGCTTATAACTTTCTTAATCTCTGGAATCTCTTGGTCCCTAAACTTGAAACTAGGCAAATCCCGTTTGTGGAATTCATTTATTACTAATTTGAAAATTCCTGTATGGTCCATGTACACCATATAAAGGGGCACTTATATTTAAAGGTTTCGCCCTATAAAGGGCAGGATTATTATGCCACACAACAAATAGCAAGATTCTGATTGTAAGAGAATTAAAGAAAAAAAGAAAAAATAAATTTACTTTCTGCCAAAGCTGAAGAGCCTTGAAATGAAGGACCTTTGCACTACTGGCTGCTGGACTTTAGGCTTGACTGCTGCTATCTTTGGCGCTTCTGGTTCAACATCTGCCACTAATCCTGCTGAAGATTCCTCTTCTGGCTCATCCCTTACTGGCATTTTGCCTGAAGCTTTAGGTTCACAGAGGCATGAAAGCAGCACTTTGCTGCCATCAGCAACAACCTGGTCAGCACAGCCTATAAACTCAGCAAAGCCCGGGTTCTCACTCTTCATAGCAAGTGCACACACACCTATAGTATTGCTGCAAAGGTCTTCGCAGCTCTGTGCAGGGTTTTCCACGCTTTGAGGTAGCAACTTCCTGAAGTAGTCCCTTATCTTATCAATCACGCCTGTTGCTTCCGCAGTCTTGCTAAGCTCTGCCCTTGGGCTTACAGCCACTATTCCGCCTTCTTCCTCGTCATCTCCGCTGGAAGCAAGTATAACTCCAGTTGCAGTAGGCTTTGCAGATGAGATAGTAACTGTTCCAGCCTGGCACTTTTGCTTCATGCATTTGCCGCTCTTGCAGTCTGAGTTCCTGTAGCACGTTTCTCCTGTTTCGCCGTCACCAGTGCCTTCACCGACCGGAGTTGCAGTATGGGTCCCTGCTGTGCTGGAAGACACGCATGCTCCGTCCACGCATACATTGCCTCCAGGGCAAGTATGTGCCTGATAGTAAATCTCTCCAACATCCCTCCAATCAGTCCTCACAACGCTGCCATCTACATCCACACTATTTACCCTGCATACTGCTTCTGCAACAGTATTTGCATCTATGCAGACGTCAACTGCAACATCATAATAAGATTGCGGGGGTATTCCGCTTGCAGGAGGGCGGTCAAGTTCATCTTCATATTGTTCTGTCCAGTGTGATAATGAAAGCACATAGCCTTTTTCCATAGGACTCGCACCATCAGAATCAACATAACACGGACTTGCAGCAACTCCCTTCAGGCCATATGCTTCTTCCAGGGGATTACTGGATAAAGTAGATGGGCTCATCATCTGCCCTTTATTGCAGGTATAGTCATTAGACCATGAACAGCTTCCGCCCTTCTCTTGCCTGCAGTTTTTAGTTGAACCTACAACTGTAATTCCTCTAGAATCCGGCCTGCAGTCAAAGTCAATCAGCATGCCCCTGTCCTCATTGCTTAGAGGCGCACCGGCACATCTTGTCGGATAAAATGCATAACTTATGCCCTCTTCTCTGGTAAGGCCTGAAGCAGCACTTACATCAACATAAATAGCCTCATAGTATTGGTTTGGCCCATTAGCATCACGATCTTGGACACATTTAGAATTTGCAGGCATCTCTCCTACAGGTTTCAAATCATTCAAAATAAAGTCTGCGTCTGGCTGGTCGTAGTTTGAGTACGCCATTACTGCTGGCATGGCAATCAGTGCCACAATCAGCAGAGAAATAAGTCCTAAATTTTTTAAGTTCATATATTTTCACCTCACCTAATTTTTATACTATTATAATATGCATTCAAGATTTATATAAGTTCCGAATATTTTTTTGCATGTATTTTCCCTCTCAGCAGCCTGCCCTGCCACTTTTGCCTGTGCAGAAGGCTTTCATGTGCCTGCCAAGTCTCATCTTGACACTCCGGAAAGCTAAGCCTTTCATCCTTGCCATGTAAGGACTTCCACGCCAAAAATTCCAACAGCGCAAGCTGCTAACTTTGATCAAAGTTGGCATAATAGGAAAAGTCAAAGCCTTTCAGGCATTCTTAAAGGCATAATCCGCTTGCTCTTTTGTATACTTGTGGCCAAGAAAATTCTTCTTTATATTCTCATCAGATGTGCCTGCCGCCCTCATTGCCTTGATGTATGCTGTTGCCCGGACCATGCTTTTTTGGCTTAAAGGCGGCTTTGCCGCAATGGGCTTTTGCGCAGCCTTAGGCTTTACTGCCTCCTCCAGCTTTTTCTTGTCTTTCCTCCACTTAAGGTAGTACACAACGCCTCCACCGGCAAGTACCAAAAATATCACTGCTGCAAGTATCCAAAGCCACAAGCTACTGGCTGTACAGTCTTTAGGGCATTCCTCATTATCATCACATATCCCGTCACCGCAAGTGTCTTCTGCTTCACGCCTTTTGCCAGAGATTTTAGGTTGCTCCGGCTCAGCCCCATAGGCCCCAGATCCAGCATCTTCCTCCGCCCCAGGCCGAAAGTCATCGTCACCCATCCCCCCATACCTCCCAACGTCTTCTGCACTAATTACACTAAAAAGATATTCGGAAATATTATAGATAGCTTCCCCATCTTCTGTATAGTAGTAGGCCACTGCAAGGAATTCCGGGTTGGCATCAAAAGTCCCGTCTTCAAGCATCTCTTCCTCATCTTCCATCAGTAAAGACTCCCAGGCTATAACCACTTCCCCATCCCTGAAAGTGTTTCCGCTGTACTCTTCAACCTCGTCAGCAATAATCCCCTCTTCAGTCATGTCATCAAATTCCAAAAGCGTTAGGTTGACATTCCAGAGATTGCAGCCTTCCCCCTTAATAATTATCTCAACTTCATTGCCTTCTGTTGTAAACATTGCTTCCTCCCCATCCACAAGCCACTTAGGCGCAAGTATCTCGCACGGCCCGCGATCACGCCTGTCCCCTGAATGGGACCCTCCGGATGAGTCGCCTGGAGGCTCTTCCGCATCCTCCACCACATCACTTCCGCAGCCCTCATCAATTACCCCATTGCAGTCATTGTCAAGCTCGTCGCATATCTCCTCTGCTCCCGGATACGTGCCCTCATCAGTGTCATCACAATCAAGAACAGGATAATTTGCACATCCCTCGTCAAGAAATGCCCCGTAGCCGTCCACATCCTCGTCAATGCACTCTGCAAGCGCTAGAGGCAGTACAAAAACCAGTAACAGCAATGTAGATAGTTTCTTCATTATTTTACTTCCGTATGTCCCCTTCTTGCAAATTGAATACTATGCCCTCAACAGAGTTCTCTCCGGGGTAAAGCCTGATTGTGCGTTCTGCAACAAGTGAATTCATGCTTGAAGATACTGAAACAGAATAGCCGCCAAGAGGGATGATTTCGCCCTTAGTTAGCGTGAAGCCTGGCTTAATGAGACCGAAGGTTTTTCCTTCAACAGTGCTCTCTCCTGGGTAAAGCGTTAATCTAGTATTATCAAGCATCAGAATGCCGTCAGAGAATGTTGCCATATAGCTTCCAATCATAGACTTATCTCCCCCTTCAATCACGAAAGAAGGAACGGCAAGGCTAAATGTGCTGCCCTCAAAACTGTTTATTCCTTCATTAAGCTCCAAGTTATGCTTATCAAGGAATATTACCCAATCAGACAACACGGCAGTATAGCCATCAACCAGCGCCTTCTGACCGTACTCGAGTATAATTGACGGGGCAATAAGGCTAAAGATGCTGTCCTCAACAGTATTCTGTCCGGCTTTAAGTGCATTATCCCCTTCAAGGTCTCTCTCAAGCGAAATCCTGTCTTCTTCTGCTAAGGCCAAGTAGCCGTTAATCATCTTTGACTCCCCAAAAAGAATCTCAAAATCCGGAATCTCTTCTATAACTTCCTCCTCAACTTCCTCTTCAGCAGCAACACACCTGCCGCCTGCACACTTTTCCGGGCATTCAACAATTTCAGAATAATAAGCCCCAACATTATCATTCTCATCACAAGAATATTCCTTTAGTGTCTTAGTGTCAATGCACTCGTCTTTTAATGGTATGTCTGACCCTCTTGGCTTTGGCAAGGCATCCCATTCTGCCTCCTCATCTGGAGAAACACCCATATTATTCATTATTTCAGCCTTCTTTACCTTTCCAAAATCTGATTTAGCATACTTATAGGATCTTATCTTTTTCTGCACCCTTGATTCCACTTTTGCAACAAGCAGGTCTTCCGGAGCATCTGAGTGGCTTTCCTGTACAACAAACAGCCTGCCCTTCTTTTCCCCATAATTTCCCCCATCAGTGTCATAGCAGTAAGGAGGAAGCCCGCATAAACCATCATTGCAGCCATTTGGGCACACAATCTTATTGAACTGGACAAATCCATCCACAGTACAGAAATATTCTATCAGTTCCTTAGGAGCAAGGCAATAATCCTCGAACGTTTTCGCCTTGTTTGAGCCAGCAAGTATCCCTTTTGTTGCCCCCTTAACAGAATATGCCTTGCCGTCTGCGAAAAACAATGAGAAGTCGGAGTCTGAGCATTCAGCCGAACCATCAATAGGCACAATTAAAGGCGGAGAATCATCAGCAGGCTCTGCAAAAAGCTCCATGTCATCAGATATCCTTATATCCTCTGCGGGCTTATCTTCTTCACAGGACAATTTGAGGTCAGCGCTTTTGGCATCAAAATTAAGAGATGATGCTATGATAGCCACACCATTGACCAATGCTCCTTCTTGCTGGGCTATTAAGGCGGACTCCCCATCAACTTCAACCATCGCAGCATCTGGATAAACCTCTTTAAGCTTGACTGCCTTGCCACAGACATTAACCTCATCCCCCAATCCCAAGCTATCTGCACATGCTGTTCCAACACTTAAAAGCAGCAGCATCACAACAGAAGCCAAAAAAGGGTTGTTCACTTTCATTTCTTAACCTAAAAGCTTGCTAAGCCATGTATCTTTAGGCGCAGTGGTTGTAGTCCCCTTAGCAGCCGTAGTAGTTGTAGTTCCCTTAGCGGCCGTAGTAGTCGTAGTCTCCTCGGGCGTTGTTGTCTCTGGAGTTTCAGGGATTTCTCCAACCTCAAATAGCAGGACTTTGCCAGCGCCAATCTTCACCCTGTATTCCATAGTGCCTATCCTGATAATAGCATCTTCAGATATAGGTATATCCCTATGGACCCTGGCATTGGCATAATTATCTGTTACACTTGTTATAGTGATTGCGCCATCATCAATTGGTATCTCTGTGCCCACAACCATGTCATAAGCGGGTCCAGCGGTAGTCTCCTTAGCGGCAGTAGTAGTTGTAGTTCCCTTGGCGGCAGTAGTAGTTGTAGTCCCCTTGGCAGCAGTAGTAGTTGTGGTCCCCTTGGCAGCCGTAGTAGTTGTAGTCCCCTTAGCGGCCGTAGTAGTTGTGGTCTCTGGAGGATCAGAATCCTTATCCTCAGGAGCAGGGGGGGTAATTTTTGCCCCGAGTTTAAGGAAGGTAATAGCATGGCCTGTAACTGAGCCGAATATGTCCGACAAGGTTCCTGCATAAGTAATCGAAGCTGACAGCAAAAGCAAAATGCTCATCAGTATAAGAAGTTTCGCGCCTTTCATAACTTAATAGGGGGTAACACAGATATTTAAAATTTATGTTTCCTAATATTTTTAAAGAGACCTTTTCTACCAACACGCATGTCAAGATCCAAAGCAAAAAAGAAGGTCGAAGGCTGGGAAAAGCTCAGGCTCAACAAAGAATAAATAAGGTTTGCCACCCCGTTAGAGGTAGCAAGGCATCGGGCAAGAAGGCTCAAGTGCGATGTTATTGCTGACATCGGCTGCGGCGCAGGCTTCCAGGCGTTTGCTTTTGCAAGAGAATGCAAAAAGGTCATCGCAGTTGACATTGATAATGAAAAGATTGCGGCTGCTAAAAAAAATGCCAAGAAATTAGGGGTTGGTAACATTGAGTTCATTGCAGGGGATGCTTTAGATGATGAAATCCTCAATAGAGTCAAATGCTCTAGCATCATCTTTTTGGACACAGAACGCCCAGCTGAAAGCAAATCAAGGGATATTGACGAGTTAAGGCCTGATGTTAAGAAGTTCATTGAGAATTATTCAAAAATTACAGATAAAATCTGCATCGAAGTCCCCCCGCATCTTAAGGCCAATCTTGACTGCGAAAGGGAGTATGTTTCGCTGAATGGGGAGCTTAACCGGCTAAGCCTTTACTTTGGAAAGCTTAAGAAGCATGATGAGAGTGTTGTTGCGCTTCCAGAAGATGTTTGCATATTCTCCAAAGGCCTGAAAGCAAAAGAGGCAAAATGCATATCAGGATGCAAATACATATACGAGATCAGCCCTGCTGTTGTTATTTCTGATTTGATTGGGGAAGCCTTAGGGAAGGGCATGAAGATTTACAGGCATGGAAAAAAGTGCTATGCTGTTTCTAATGAATATTGTGGTTCCCCTTTCTTAAGATGCTACAAGGTTGTGGGAGAATGCAAGAATCGTGAAGTATCAGCAGCCCTCAATGAGGCAAAAGCCAGGGATGTTATCCTGCATGAGAGCATTCTTCCTGAAGCGTATTGGGAGAGGAAGAAAGCTTTGGAGAAAGGCTTGAATGGCAATAAGAGAATCCACCTCTTTGTCTTCAAGGATAAATGCCTTATTTGTGAAAGGGCCGTTTCCTAAAGAACCCTATGTTCTTTTCTATGAATTTCTTTTCCATCCTCTCAAAAAACCTGAAATTTCCCTTAAGGTAAAGGCCGCCAAATATAGAAACTGCAAGTGCGCCCATCGCGTCAAGGATTAAGTCCCACATTGTGTCAACCAATCCGGATTTCTGCATGTTAAAACCAAAGAAAGAGTCCATGCCAAATTCAAAGACTTCCCATAAACCTCCTATGGCCATTGCAAAGCTGAAGGAAAAAAGGGCTACGAAAAACGGGGTCAGCCTCATTGACAGCTTTTTCTGCCTGTTGAGTATGTACACCAATGAGAATCCGATTATCCCTATAATGACACCAGACAAGGCGTGCAGGAAGACATCCCACCACCAGAAGCGCAAGTAGAAAGAATGTATCTCTCCGAGGTAAATGGAAGCATAGACAAAGATAAGGACCATTATCTCGAATTCGCTAGGGTAATCCAGCTTGAACTTCTTGGCGATAATTGTCGGCAGGAATGTCAGGAGAAGGGCAGTCAATGACAATGCCAAGTTAATCGGGTCAAGCTTGAACAAAGCCAGTGTCGCCGCTATAACCAGGAGTGACCTGAAGATGAGCGAGAGGATGAATTTTATCTTGTCAGCATGGTCCATGGGGAATTATAAGTGGAAGAGTTATTTAATACTTTCTAGCATGTGAAAACCTTGGCCTTTGTAAAAGTTAGCAGCTTGCGCTGTTGGCATTTTTGGCGTGGAAGTATCTGCCCGTTAACAAATACTCAATCTGCAGGGTAGTAGCTAATCCCTACCTCTTCCCCTAACTGCCTAAGGAAGCTATGAAGGAATTTAGTCCTGCCTTCTGCCATTTTTGTTGCTGTCTCGGTGTTCATATCCTTGTGAACTTTGAGCAGCCTTGTAAAGAAAAGGTCTACCCCATAATTTTTAGAATCTACTTCTCTCTTTTTGCAGAACGGGTCTTTTGGACTGTATAAGGGCCTCTTCATCTGTCCGGAAGAGGCGAACGTCCTCATTATAGCTATTGCCCCGGTTGCATCCAGCCGGTCTGCATCCTGCAATATCTTTGACTCTTTGGATTTTGGCTTTATGCCTTTTGAATATGAATGCTCCCCTATTGCCCTCTCAACTTCAGCTATCTTCTCTTTTGGATATTCTGCTATAGATTGTAGTATAGCTCTTGCAACCTTGGCGCTTTCTTCTGCAGCATCATCTGCATTGGGGGCATTTTTCGGATAAATTACTATGTCATGGAACAATGCTGCCGGGACAATTATGTCTAGGTTGCCACCTTCTTTTTCGGCAATATGTTCAGCATTTGCAAGAACCCTCAGTGTATGGCTTATGTCATGTGAAGGATCATGATTGCTGATTCTCTTCTTCGCTTCTTCCATCAGTTTGTTCTTTATTTCTGCATCCATTTTCATAAAGGGTAGTTTCAAGCAGGTATATTAACTTTTCTAAACTTACGTCCCAGCAGTATGAACTGATCACTAGTTGTAAAATACACCTAGTCTTCTACCTCAGTAGGAATCTTATCCAATCCGCAAAACTCTGTAGAGAAGTTGTAGGCACCAGCGTTCAAGAATATTATTTTATCACCTTTCTTAGGCTCACTTTTGAGAAAAACCCGATAGCGCAATATGTCCATAGAGTCTGGAGTAATGCCCTTGATTGTGTATGCCTTACCATTTTCCTGCTCTCCCTCTACCAAAAGCCGAACGTGCGCGACAAAAGTGTCCATTGCTGCGTTGTAGACAGAGCAGTCAACTATTATGTTATTGCCTGAAACGCTTTTTATTTCAGCTTCTAACTTTATTGCTGGGGCTGCAAGGAAGCGTCCTGGTTCTAGGATCATTTTTATATTTTTAGAAGACAGCCACTCCCCAAGTTCTTTAACCTTTGAAAAGATTGCCCGGATCACCTCATCAGCCCTTGAGTTCTTATAGGAAGCTGGAAATCCCCCGCCTATATTGACTGTTGAGATTATGGCAAGAGTTTCTTCGCTTAATGACTGCTCAAGCTCTTCCTTCAATGACCATTCGCTTATGTTCTGGGTCTTTCTGTGGAAGTGTATTCCAATTTCCTTTATCTTAGGATTAGCTTTAAGCTCCTTTACCTTATTATTGACGTCTTCCGAGCCCATTCCAAAAACAAAATGCTTTCCAGTATGGATTGTGTGCTCTTTCAATTTCATCCTCAATAACAGGGATATATCTTTAGTTGCAGAATGTACAAGAGTGTCAAGATCAGCGATGTTATCGACGACAAAATGAGTTACCCCCAGATTCAATAGTTCTTCTATTTCACACCTATCCCAGCCTTGGGCAAAGAACCAAACCCTTGACTTGTCCTTAATTGTGCTTAGAAGCTTCATTGAGTGGACGCTAAAATAGCAGCCCGTTTCCGTTTCCAATACTTGGCCTACCTCAGGGTTTGTCTTGTAGCTGTAAGAAACAGCATCTGCCAGCTGCCCAATAGTATTGTACTGTTCCAGAAGCCTTGATTTGCTTAATATGAATCGTGCCATGTTTCACTCCTTGATTATGCCTTCCTCCGATAGCTTGTCCAATACTGAACACATAAGCAATGGGAATGTTATGCTTACATCACCGATAACAGTTGCTACATCTGCATCGTCCTTGACCTTGCCCCAGCTTTTTGCCTCATTAGTTGTTGCGCCGCTCATGCTGCCGCTTGCGTAGGAAGCTGTTGTAAGGTATACTGCGTAATCCAATCCGCCATTTAAAAGGCATGCCAAGATTGCGTGGTGCTTTGATATGCTTCCCCCCAAGGATATTAATCCCTTTTTATCATCCTGGCTTGTTGTGAAGAGGATGTTGCTGAAATCCTTTACAACGTCAACTATGAAGTCGTCATGCTTTTGCTGCTGCATGAACAGGTGAAATCCAAAGGAGCCGTCCGTTATGGCCGGGCAGAATATGGGAATGTTGTTTTTTGCTGCCTGGTATAAAATAGAGTTCTCATCATCAAGCATCAATCCTATTTCCTTTAGCATTTCTGAAACAGGCCACCTATTCTTCTTTTCATAAAGAGTCTTTAGGATTGTTGCCATCATATCCTCAAACTTGCAATAAGATTCGTTATTAATGTAGAGGTTGCCAACCCTATTGACACCTTTCTCATACAAGGCAACATCATCTGAATGGAAATTTCCTATTATGAACTTCTCGCCTTTAGCCTTCATTATGTCTTCCTCAATTGCGCCAACTGTAGTCACTATAACATCTGCCATCCCCAGCTTAATTAATTGGGCAAAGAACCCCCTCAATCCAGAAGTCACCATGTTAGAGGTGAATGTCAGGTAGATTTTTACATTTTCTTTCTTCATGGCTTCCACTATCTTTGCCGCCCTGTTTAGCTGGATGCTCTGGAAGCCAAGGTTTTCATACTGGCTGACTGCGTCCTTCACGGTTATGTTCTTTTTCCATTGGAAATCTTTTACGTATTGCATAGTCATATCCTCCTAATGAAGTGTTATAGAAATCTAGCTGCCTGATCTGCGTACTGTGTCAGCTAGTTTTTGATTCATATTGCTTGGGGATGAGGTATAGGTTATAAATGTTGCGATTTTAAATATTCTAACAAGAACTTCCACACAAACAAGAGCAGCAGCACAGGCTGCTTAAGCCCGTTCAAAGAACAAAAGTGCAAAAGCTTTATAAAGTCTTTCTCAGCCACTATATCCTGTATTAAGGAGGACCCATAAACATGTCAAAATGCAAGAAACACGGCTGCAACTGCGCCAAAGACAGCAAAATCCTGATAACAGGGGCCAACGGATTCCTGGGCTCAAGAGAAGTGGAAAAACTTTATGAAGACGGCCATAAGAATGTCATAGCTTCTGATATGGCGCCAGAGTTCAAGAACAGGCTTCCAAAAGGTTTCACATACGTACCAATGGACATTACAAAGGAAGAGAGCATAGGAGCAGTTTTAAGCCAGTACAGGCCAGAAATAATAATCAACAATGCCGCAATATTCAAGTTCTCAGCATCTCCGGCCCTAATGGACAAGGCCAATGGTGACGCCCCAGTAAAGATAGCAGAGATAGGGGAAAAATACGGCCTTGAATACCTGCTGCAGACAAGCTCCGGAACAGTTTATGAAGGGGGAAGGCTGGTTACAGAAGAGAGCAAGTTAGGCCCGATAGAGCCTTATGGGCACAGCAAGCTAAGGTCAGAGGCCCTGCTTCACAACTATGTAAAAGATGGCGGAAAAGTCAAGGTAGCAAACTGCAGGCTGGCAGTAATCTACGGCGAAGGAAGCAAGTACGGATTTATGTACGCAGCATTAGTGCAGGACCTCTTCAGGAGGCTGCTTTTAGGGGCAGGCGGCTACCCAATGGGCGGAAGAGATTTTGAAGGATGCTATGTCCATGTAGACGACGTAATAAGCGCACACCAGCATTTGATAAGGAACAGAGAGCAGCTCTTTGTTTCCAATCCTCAAAGGATGGCAGATTCAGCCTACAATGTAGTGGATTCAGTTGCACTGCCGCATAAAGCCCTAAGCGAGATAGTAAACAATGCCGCGCTTGAGCTGATGGAAGAAAAAGGGGCTTGCCTGCCAAAGAAAATGCTGAGAAGGCTGTTCACAGGAAAGTTTGTGCCACTGCCTAAAGCGCCGCTGATTGCAATCGCAGAAGCCTATGAAAAGATAATGCCACAGCTAAGGAAGATAAAAGGCTTTCCAGACATTGAAATAGGATTGGAGAAAGGCAACTTCCTTTACACCTTCGGCAGCATATCAATGAGCAACAAGAAGCTGTGCTCAACAGGGTTCACATTAGGCCACCCAAACTCATTAGACCGGAAGGATGGCATGGGGCCTGTCATCAAGGAGCACATAAGGAATAATTGGGAAGCCCTTTTTGGCCCAACATTAGCAAAGCTTATAGCCTTTTTATGATAATGGCAACATTTGAAGAAGCACTGGACAATGCAAAAGAGAACTTCCACAGATGGGATGATGTGGTCTTCCAGGGAGAGGATGGGCTTCCGCCACTAGTAAATGTCGAGCTAAATGCTTCCACTGTAAGCATGTTCCTGAAAGAAACAGGCTTCCTAAAGATATTCTTTGCAGAAGACCCGAAGCATCCGGAAAAGACCAACACCAACATCGCAACAATACTGTACAACGGCCCAAAGCTTATGGGGCTGGCAGTTGAATCAGGCAATAAGAAAATTGCTTACAACAGGATTAATCTCCCAAATATCAATGAGCTTCTGGAGATGAATAAGACGTGCAGCCTTCCGGACTGGCGCCATGAGACAGAAAAGCATGCACATGTGATGAGAAGCTTCATTGAGGAAAAGACTGGAGTCGAAGTGGGATTGGTGAAGTGTGCTGACCTAAATGGCTTCTTTGGAAGGATGGTAGGTGTTTTTGCAAGAGAAGAGACATTATCCATGTTCCTGTATGCTGGCAGGGCAGCAATAGATGTGGTATCAAAAGGGGCATTAAAGATAGACCCTAAGCCAAAGTTCTTTGATTACTTGAAGTTAGCAGCACCTGTTGCTCCCATCCTTACAACCAAGACACTCGAGAGCCTAGTGTGGAAGGCATTGCCTGACATGAAGCTGGGAGTTGTTGTGCAGTGCAGCACAGGCCATGCCTGTTTGGAGATAAAGGCCAATAAGTGCAGGAGCCCAACAGGAAGCCAGAGAAATAATCTGGTTGTAAAAGACTGGACAGAAGACATCGGATCATACAACTGCGATACAAGGTTCACAAAGGTTGGCGATGTTGCTGAAAGGTTCAGGAAAGAAATAAGTGCTGACCTTGCTGCAGGGATAACCATGGAATACTTTACCCCCCTATTCCAATCAATACTATCACTCAATACAGGAGGGATTGCAATACCAAGATACGGCAAGGACATTGCAGTGTCATATGATGGCTGCATTCTAAGCTCAATGAAGAAAGCTGCCTCGCACGTCTCAAAGGAGTATGCAAGGGATTTCCTTGAGATGCCTGCTAGAAGAGCCGTAAACAAGACCTTTTCTTTCTTTTCAAGGAAGTGATTATTCCAATAGGAATATTTCTTTCAAAACCTTTTAAATAAAGATAAAAAATACTTCCGATTAATGAAAAGAGGATTTCTATCCTTAGGAGGAATAAAAAATGAGTTACATAGTTAGTTCAGAGTCTGTTGGCGCAGGCCATCCAGACAAGCTGTGCGATAAGATATCAGACGCAATACTTGACTATTGCCTTTCAAAGGACCCAGAATCAAGGGTTGCCTGCGAGACAATGGCCAAGGACAACAAGGTTATTCTCGGCGGGGAGATTACTACTAAAGCAAGGCTTGGCCCAAAGAACATTGAAAAGATTGTCAGGAGCACAATAAAAGAAATTGGCTACACAAATAAAGCATGGGGAATTGATGCAAACACCTGCGATATAGAGATTAACCTTTCCAAGCAAAGCCCAAATATTTCCCAGGGCGTAACAGAAGGCGAAGGAGACTTTAAGGAGCAAGGAGCAGGCGACCAGGGCATGATGTGGGGCTATGCCTGCAATGAAACTCCTGAACTTATGCCGCTTTCAACTGTTCTAGCCCATAAGCTAGTAAAAAGGATTGCTGAAGTAAGAGAAAGCGGGGAAATCCCTTATTTGCGGCCCGACTGCAAGTCACAGGTTGCTGTAGAGTACGGCGACTTGGATAGCGTAATTACGCTCAACAGCATTGTTATTGCTGCCCAGCATGACGGGGATGTTGAAATGGCTGTGCTAAGGGAAGACATTAAAGAGAAAGTCATAAAGGAAATCTGCGGCGATTATATAACTGACAAGACCAAGTTTTTCATAAATGGCACTGGAAGGTTTGAGATTGGCGGGCCGCAGGGGGATTGTGGGCTTACAGGAAGAAAAATTATCGTAGACACTTACGGCGGGATTGGAAGGCATGGCGGCGGTGCTTTCTCTGGCAAGGACCCGAGCAAGGTTGACAGGAGTGCTGCTTATGCGGCAAGGTACATTGCAAAGAACATTGTTGCTGCCGGGCTTGCTGACGAGTGTGAAGTGCAGCTGGCTTATTGCATCGGAGTTGCAGAGCCTACCTCTATACTGGTAAAGACTGGAGAATACAGGCTGCCGGATTCAGCAATCCAAAAGATAAGGGGCATTTTCCCAACAAAGCCTTCAGATATTATAAGCTGCTTAGGCTTAAAGAATCCCAAGGGCTGGTGCTACAAGGACACTGCTGCATACGGCCATTTTGGAAGGGAAGGATTCCCGTGGGAGAAGACTGACAAGGCTGATGAGCTGAGGAAGGCCTTGAAGTAATTATTTTTTTCTTTATTTTTTAGAAGCTGGGTTGTTTTGTGTTGAAGCAGTTTATGGAAGCTTTACAGTTGTTCCGAAAAAGTGCTATGATTTTTTTGTAAAGGCTTATTAAGGATTTTTTCTGTGTTAGATTGGTGGTATCCTACAACATAGACTGGAGCAGGAAAACAAATGCAGAAGCATGGGGATGTTCTGACAATAGAAGATATCATGCTGTATTTGGCATTTCCAAAAATGAGTACTCTTTATTCAAAAGGGCTAGGATGTGCAAAAAGTATAAATTTAGCTCTAAAACTCTTGACCTCAAGCTCTATGCTTTCTTCGTTGCTGAACATATTATATTAATTAGAAAAAAAGTTGGAATTAAAGATGGAGATTATTTTATTATATGCCCCGATAGGCCCGGCCACCATGCTGATGTTATAAACCTAACTTTAGATTTTCTTACAAAAAGAGGGATTCATTTAAATAAAGAATGCTTGAAAATTGGGTCTTCAAAAGGTTCTCTAGCACATGTTTTTGCTAACTCTTTTGTAAAGAAGAGTAAAATATTCCCCAAGAAAATTCACATCAAGAAATATGCATTTAAAGAATTTGATATTGCAATAGGCCGGAAGAGAAAGAAATTTTGAAAGGCAAGTAGGAACGGATTGACCGCCCAATGTTGGCCGCCTCCAGGCGCCCCAGCAAGTGGGTACGGAGCTGGAAGTCGATTCCAACCGTACTTGCCTAATATTATCAGAGGATATTATGTATATAAATGTTTCTGTCGATTCTCGGAAAATTTTCATCAGAAAGTTTTAAGAACAAGGAAAGCTTATTCTAATGATATTATGAGGATAGTCGCTATTGGAGACCCACATGGGGATTTAAGCAAGGTTAAAAAAATACCATTAAAGAATGCGGATTTGATTTTGCTTACTGGAGACCTTGGCAGTGTAAATATTGCAAGAAAAATGGCTTTTGAAAATATTGAAAGGGAAAGAAAAGGTCTTCCAGAAAAAGAATACTCTCCTGCACAAAAGAAGGCAGGATTTATGGAACCATACAATTCTACAATGGAACTAGTAAAATATCTTTCAAAATTTGCTCCAATTTATACTATCTCAGGAAATGTTGAAAGCCCAAATTATCATACAAGAAAAATATCAAAAGAGCTAGGAATCAAATTGCCATTCTTATTCAATGATTTAAATGCTATGAAAAATGTTAGAGTGATAAACAACAAAATAGCAAATTTTAATGGTATTAGGATTGGAGGATTAGAATATTTTATGGATACCAATTGGGTTCAAGACTTCAAACCTTCAGATTACAAAAGAAAGATGATTAAAGCAAAAAAGCAAACAGAAAAGGCAAAGAAAATTTTAAAATGGTTTAATAATGTTGATATTTTAGTTTGCCATCAGCCACCTTACGGAGTATTAGACAAAGTTGGCTGGAAATTAGCCCCAAAAGATTGGCTAGGAAAGCATGCAGGAAGTAAAGCCATTTTAAATTATATTAAAAAGAAACAACCTAAATATGTCTTCTGCGGCCATATACATGAAGCTAAAGGCATGAAAAAAATTGGAAAAACAGAAGTCTATAACTTAGGGGTTGCAGGATATAAAGCAATTGAATTCAAAAATCCATAAAAAGGAAACAATAGTAGCATCACAGCTGCTAAAACTACAGCCTCTTCTGCCTGTACTTCCCAACCAGCTCATCAAAGCTCAATCCGGATTTCTTAGCAAACTCCAAGGACACCAAGAAATGCTTGCCCTTGCTCTTTGGAATCTTGGAAGCAGGAATAAAGTACCATCCCTCATTGTCAAACCTCACCCCGACCCAAGGCTCTGCACCAAATAATTTAGCAAACTTCGTTATCTGGTCAATCTCTTCATTAGGGAAATACTTCTTATGGGCCCTGATAGCCTTGCACTCAATTGCCAAATAACGTTTGCCATTCCCGGCAATCAGGTCTGGCGCATCTAATGGGGTTGACCCTGATCCAGCTGCCCTGACAACAGCCCAGCCTTCATTCCACAACATATGAAACAATTCACGTTCAGCCTTAGAGCCTTTTGCCTTTGGCCATTTCACCTTAGCCATTATATAACCTCCTTAGGCAATAGCCTTCCGAGATCAGCCTCGCATATGCCGCTACTGCAGACGCATCTTCCTTGCCCGCAATCCATTGTGCCAGGCGAACATTCCATGCTGCACAGAATGTCAGAACAGTCAGGCATCTTATCCTTAGTAGTGCATGAAGACGCATGGCAGCACTCTTCACGGACGCAGTCATCATCATCCCTGCAGCCTTCTGCGGCGGTTGGCTTGCCAGGGTCTTCTATATATGAAGGGGACTTAAGCCACTGCACTATAAGCTCCTCCAAAGGCTTTCCAGAAAACATGTCAGTGCCATGCTCCGAGCCTGAATAAAGCACGAGCTGCCCTCCTGGAGCAACACTGTCAAGCTTTTTTGCCGAGTCAGCAGAATAAGTGTCATCTTCTGAGGCAACAACCAGCAGGTTCCTTCCAGAATACAGCTTTATGGAAGCATCCGTCTTTACGCCCCTGTAATCCAGCCCAGGAGAGAGAAGCACTATTCCCTTTATGCTCTTATCGCTTGCAGCATAATTGAGCGCAGTATTCGCCCCTATGCTAGCGCCAATAATATAGACCTCCTCTACACCATTCTCAAGAAGCACTTGCTTTGCCGCAGCAACATCCTTCACCATGCTGTTAAAATCCCCATCTGTAAACTCTCCCATATCCAAGCCTGACTGGCCATGGCCCCTGAAGTCTATTGAAATCACATTATAGCCTTCCTCCTGCAATCTTGCAGGAAAGCTCCCCCATGACTTCCTGTCCTTCCCGAGCATATGCAATAGTATTGCCCCTTTTTTGGATTCCCCCTCATAGAAAGTCCCAATTATCCCGACCTGGTCATCAGCAACCATTACAACGTCTTTCGACTTTTCCGCCACAGCCATTTCAGCCCCTTCCTTGTGCTTCCCGGAAACAAGCTTTGTTTCCTCATAGACAGTAACATAGCATCCTCCCAAGAACAAAAGCGCCATCAGCAAAGCCATAAGCCTTATCATAAGGGAACTCAATGCTTTGCAGTATTTATTATTTTCGAAGTTACCTCTCAGGGCCTGAACTGATAACAAGCCTGGAAAATGGTCTGCATTCGGATGCAGAAGTCACTGTCTATGTGCCTTTGAGGGATGCCTTGAACATCTTCAACAATGCCCAGAACATTAACTTTGTTAACTTCCTGATGTTTGCTATCAATGTGAGGACAGATCCTGCGCATGTCAAGCAGGATGTCATAAGGAAGATTCTTAGCGGGAAGTGATTATTTAGAAGCTGGGCTGGTTGCTTTGTTTTCTTTTGTTGAGTTAGTGTATTTTGTTATAAGATTACTTAGTTTATCTTTCCAGCTGTTTTTCCAGGATTTTACAACATAATTTGTTATAATAGGAGATGCAATTGCAGTGATTATGACAGCTGGAACATCCTTTAAATCTGCTGTTCCGGGCAAGATCTGAGGAAGGATAGTTTCCCCAAGCGTATAATATGTTCCGACCATTGCCGCAGTTATTTGTGGTAAATATTTCCCGCAGAACTCTAGGAACCTATTACTTTTAGATTTGCCATATTCTTCTATCTTCTCTCCCACAAAACCAGAAGCAAGGATAGCTGTAAATATTTCAGGAACATCTCCAAAGTAAGATTCCTGGATAGGAAGCCATCTAAAACGGCCTGTTGCTTGCAGAGCAGAAGCATGCAAGCCGCCATAGTTATTATGGCACAAGAAAGTCTCCAATCCTACAACAGCTCCAGCTATACTTGCTGTAATTTTCTCTAATTTGCTTGGTTTTCCTTCCATCTTCTTAGCAGGTTAGAGGTTACTACCTAAAGGTAGTTAATAGTATATAAAGCTTTTGTAGGCTAAACAAGAGAGACATAGCAACCCCCACACATAATGCAAACCAGAATCTGGCTTCTAACAAATTATTATTTAAATTTGGCTTAAGTCCATAGAACTAAGCATTTCTCTATCACAGTTTTGAGGACATTTTTTGGCAATTTTTATCCTATTTTCCAGTTTTGGGATAAATAATCTCAGAATGCTTTATATCCCTGCTAGGCTTATAGGCATTAGAGGTGATAGCTTGTTGGACACTATATCTGTAAGGCAGGCTCTGCCGGAAGATGCAGAGGAGATTGCTGCCCTGTATTGTAAAGTATGGAAATCTGGCTACCCATTTAAAGACATTTTTGAGCCTGAATATGTCAGAAATCTTCTAGATAAAGAGAAAGATGCATGGTATACTGCGTGGGTGGGAGATAAATGCATTGGCTCATCAGTTGGAGTTGTGGATGTTGCAAACAAGAGCGCAGAGCTGGGGAGGACTGCTATTGACAAGAAGTATCGTGGCAGCGGCATAGGCAAAACTCTGGCTGAGAAAGTCAGGGATGAGCTGCTTGAGGGGGATGTTGAGCTGTTGTGGGGCTATCTAAGAAACAAGGCAATATATCAAATCTCAAAAAATGATGGACTAATTGCTGTAGGGCATACCGAATATCTTATTTTTAAAGAACGTGACTTATTCTTATTGGGATTAGGACTAACTCCTTCAAGCAAGAAAAAAAGAGTCAAGTCTACGGTTAATGAAATATATAAGCTTGAGAGCGTACAAAAAATAAGCAAAGATATGAATTTAGAATCAAAAGTAGGGGAATACCCAGAAGAGGTTATTACAGCGGTGGGCTTTCATGGCCAACCAACCTCACTTAACGGGATATATTACGAACCCAATAAAGGAGTAACAATAACTTCCATCTTTCAAAAAGAATTGCCCAAGTTTTTACAAGCCACTATATTAGTTGATAAATTAGAAGCAATTGATTTCTTCAAAAAACTAAACTTTTCAATAACTGCATTCCTACCAGGATGGTTTCATAAAAATAATCGGCGCTATGACTGTATACTTCTTACAAATTCTCTTACTTCATCAAAGATTCAGGACAAAACGCTCATACCAATAATGGAAAAACTAAGAGAAGGATTTAAGAGGTGATAAAAATGGTTGATGAAATATACGATAGGAATATTGGAGTATGGACCGAAAAAGTCCAAGAAAAATTAAAAAAAACAACAGTAGGGGTCGCAGGCCTAGGAGGAGCAGGAAGCAGCCTCTTAGATATATTGGCTAGGAATGGGATTGGAAGATTCAAGATAGCAGATCCAGACTCTTTTGACATATCAAATATTCAAAGACAACTAAATGCTACCCATAAGGCCTTTGGAAAAAATAAAGCGGCTGTAACAAAAGAAAGGATTCTTGACATAAATCCAAAGCTCCATGTTGCCTCATATGAAGAGGGCATAACTTTAGACAACATAGATGATTTTCTTGATGACTGTAATTTTGTACACGATGCAATAGAGCACTATAAACCAGAATTAAAAATCACCTTCCACCGCAAGGCAAGAGAAAAAGGGTTGATTATCACTTCCTCTTTTGTTGTTGCTGGAGGAATGTGCACATTAGCTTTTCATCCTCAAGGGATGGGGTTTGAAGAATATTTTGAATATGCAAACAATGTTGAAAATTGGAAGCTCAAACATAATAAGATCGTCAAAAAGGATCCAGATTACATAGACCGAGATTTCTTCTTAGATAGAGTTTCAAAAGGTGTTGTACCAACTAGTGCTGATGGGGCATATCTTACCGGCATTGTAGTGGCAGGGACTTACAAGAGGCTTATAATGGAGAAAGAAGTGGCTTATGCCCCAAAAGCCATACGTTTAGATATATTAGATGATGATATGTATCAAAAGGCAATCGTGGATTAAGGATAGTGATTAATAATGGAAAAGGCAATCTGGACTAGATTTTCAAAATCATACGACCAAGTACTAAAAAACTGGAGCCAATACCAAGAATTGAAGGAAACTTCTTTAAATTATTTAAATGAAGCCAAAGTAGTTTTAGAGCAAGGATGTGGCACGGGCATAATAGCAATCGCCTTAGCACACAGAGGAAAAGAAGTCTTTGGCATTGACAATAATCCCTATATGCTAAAAAGAGCTCTCGAAAACATTCCTGAAAATCTTTCAGACAAATTGCATGTAAAAAAAGGAGATGCCTTACATTTAGCCTTTAAAGATGAGTCATTTGATGGAGTTGTTTCCAATAACGTCATCTTCTATGTAAAAGACCCCAAACTTTTATTGCAAGAATCGTATCGCGTATTAAAAACAGGGGGGAGGATAGTAATAGCAGGACCAAAGCCAGAGTACCTACAACCAAATAGAATGAATGACCTAACAAGGCATATAACTTCAGAATTCCGTAAGAAAGGCATTTACAAATCCCTAAAAAAAGACTTAGAACATTTTGTCAAGTGTAGTGCACAATTAAAGAACGATGGAATATATAACACTTATAAGCCTGATGAACTAATGAAGCTATTAAAAAAGGCAGGCTTTTCTAAAGAGATATTATCTACAGGTGAAAGGTACCTTGGAACATTTTATCAAATAGTTATTGAAAAATAGTTATCCTCTTTTTTTGGAACAAAGTTTCATGCTTTTTTTAGAATCCTTCTCTAGGCTAGAGAAATCAGAAGAAGAATCCGACTGATTAACTTCCTTTAAAGTCTTAATTTCAAATAAGCAACAATTATCCCCCTTAGCAATGCATTTTGTCTCTCTAGCAACCAATTTCTTTCCAGTTATAGCTTCCATAATTCCTGCCTTAGTTCCAGCCAAATAAGCATCAACTGGTTCTTTCTGTATTCCATAAATTTCTTTATAATGCCTAGCAAAAGGATTATTTTCGCATTTAAAGGCAGCTTCTCCAGTTTCTAAGTTAAGATGGAGAATTTTAAATTTGCCATATCCAAGTACTAAAGATTGTTCCAAGACAGAATTAATTACATCTCCCTTCCTCTTAAATCCAAACTTTTTCATCATATACTCTACTGCCATCATGGTTTGTTTCTCTCCAACAGAGTAGAGTATGGAATTTGTTTCTGGACATTTTTCCTTAAACGAATTAATTAATTCAATATGTGTATATGTTGGAATCATAAAAAGTGGTACAGACCAAATAAACAACTCTCCATTCTTCCAAGAGAGATGACCTCCAGATATGACCTTCCTAAAAATTCCCAGTTCTCCCATCTTTACCTTAAGCTATGTATAACAACCCCTTCCTTCCCTATCTCCATTGGATGTATCTCCTCGTCATTCTTTGTCTCCCTCATCTTCCTTATGCTAAGATGCCTGGAGTAGTCCCCGCCAAGGTTCTCATACTTGATGTGGATTATGCCGTCACAGGCAAACTCTGAAGCCCCATCACTGGACAGCTGCTCCTCCACAGCCTGGGAAATAAGAATAGATGTGCAGTTCACATCCCTTAAATCATTAATGAAATGGTAGATGAACCTCTTGACAAATATCTCGTTTATGTCAGTCACCAGCCCAAAAGAATTAGGAGTGTTTATAGAAAGCGCTGAAAGAGAATCAATTACCAGCCGTGTATAATTTCCCCCTCTTACTATGCTTATTATGTCCCTAGCAGTACTCTCCTTGACATCCCTTGCCTCAATGCTTAATATCTTGACCTTTCCGCTCTTCTCCATCTTATCCAAGTCCCAGCCAAACATTTTCGCCTGCTTCCTTAGGTTCTCTGCATTCTCCTCAAAAGTTACAAACAATCCCTTCTCATTAAACATTTTAGCCCCATTATACAAATACTGCAATGCAAAAATTGTCTTTCCTGTACCTGGAGTGCCGCTAATAAGGACATTCCTCCCACTAGGAAATCCGCCACTCAGCAATTCGTCAAATCCCTTTATCCCTGTCTTTATTCGTTCCATTTGTTACACCTAAAATTTTTGCACCAGATAGATAAATATGGTCTTATCTTTTAATTCAATTTTCTGGCAGTTAATCTCCTTATTAAGCTTAAGCTCCCTTCTTAATTTGCAGGGAATAAGGAAATACTTAGTTGCAGCATTCTTGCCCCTTGTGCTGATAGTAGTCTTCAAGTCTGTAATGTTCTCTGAAAACAAGTGGACATTGTCCATGTGCCCCTGAAGCTGTACAGCCTCATTATAGTCCATCAGCACTTCAAATATGACCTTGCCTTGTGCCTTCATCTTTGAGCTTAGGATTGTCCCCATTTTCTAGTGAATGGATAAAACTCAGATTTATATACTTTTCCTATTTTTCAGTAAAAATTACATATTTCTTGAAATAACCAATACAAAATCCCGGAAATTGGACAATATTTTGAGCTAGTTTATCCCATTTGCAACAAAAGATTTATATCCAACCCTGATATTATACACCAATAATGGGTGAAATAATACGCTCTGAAAACAGGGGAAATGGAAAGGTAATGTTTGAGATACTGGTTGATTATAGCGAGGCCATTGAGCTCCAAGGCAATGCCAAGAATGTACACATATTCTCAGAAGATGTCATAGGATTAGAGTCAGGCGTCTCCCTAAGAGGAAAAAATGAATCAACAAAATACTTCCTGATACCCAAGCAGCTCAGGAAGGGCCTGAAGTTTAACAGCAGTATAAGCTGCCAGAAGATTGACGCAAAGACTAAAATATTCTTCGTTTATGTGATTGACAAGCAATTAGGGCATATTTGAGCAAAAATGACACATTTTTAGCAAATTTTATCCCATTTCTCGAGTGAAGTATATAAACCAATATGCCCAACAATAATATATGCCAAAACTAAGCAAAGGGCTGATGGCAGGAAATCTATTAGACAAGGGAATAATTACCGTATTTTTCATCCTTATCATACTCATGATAGTATGGGTTATAAGGAGCAGCGTATGAAAACCAGCAGAATAGACATTGCCATGAAGGTCTTAACAGCACTTGTATTCAGTGCTGCCGCATACATGATAATCCTAAAAGTCATGGGGAATAGCCCAACCACCTTTGAAATTATCCTAGTATTAATCTTTGGGCTGCTACTATCCCAGGCAAACCTCTATTACAAGTTTAGCAAAATGGAAGACTCATTCAGCGACTTTGCAGCCCTTATACGGAACATACTAGGAAAGATTGCAAACGACCTCGAACAAGCAAACTCCTCTTTTGATAAAAATAAGGGTGTAGGAAAATCACCATCGAAAAAAACCCTCCCTCTTTCACGTGACCATGAAAGCGGTCCATCTCTAAATTGATCTACACCCTTATTTCCCTCCTGGCAGTTCCTCCAAACTGCCAGGGGATTACTCCTCCTAGAGTGTAAGCTACAAACACTTCCACGCAGAAAAAAGAGAAAAGCACAGGCCCCTAATTAAAAGAATATTAGTCCAGCCACTTCTTATTCTTAATCTTATCCGGCAAATACTTCTCAGTGACAAAAGAAATGCCTTTAGAACTTAAAGCTTCTAATTCCAACTTAACCCCAAGCCTAAGCATTTCCTTGAGCTCCTTCTGCCAGCCCTTCTTCTGAAACCATGGATACTGCAGTATCTGCTTTGCCCTTGACTTGTCCTGATCATTAAGCTTGATGGTAACATTGTCAGGAAGCTTGTAATGCTCCTTGTCAAAAGAGCTTAACCCCAAAAACCTGGCAGAAGGCACAGCCATCCTCTTGCTCTCATAAGCCAGGTTAATGCTCCCCTGCTTTATGACAGAATAAATGTAAAATCCCCAAGGGTCATTATCAACAAAGACATACAACGGAAGCTTAAGCTCGTTAACCAGCCTATAAAGTAGCCGCCTTACTCCGCGGGGAGCCATGCCCTGTCCATGCACCAAAATGCAATTATACTTTTTCCAGAACTTGTCTTCATTCAATCTCCTCCAGACAGCATCCTTCTCTACCATTAAAATGAACTTGGCCTTGTGAGACTTGAACTTGACAACAGGGTCTTCAACAATTGAAGGCACGCTCCACCCGCCAGACCCCATCTTGTTGCACTTTATCGTGTCGCCAGAGTCTTCTACAACAAGATCGCCCACCAGCGCCCCCCTGTTACTCGCGAATAAGTTAAGCTCCTCACGCAGCAGGTCCAGCATTACCTCGACGTCCTCTATGATTGGATCGCTCTCGTTTTGATTATCAAAAGTGTTCTGGCTTGACTTGCCAAGGGTATGCTTCGTCATGTAATACAAGTCCCTTATTGACGTGGTCTTACCGGATTTTACCAGCTTATTGCACGCGGAAGCTATGAGCATTGTCTGCATGAACTTCTTCGCCTGCCCCACATTAAAGAGGTATCTCCTCTGGGTCTCATTGCCCATCTCTATTATGAACTTCTGCTCATTAAACTTCACGTTTGACAGGCTCCTTACAGGAATGCTTACAGAAGGGTTCTCGTGCTTTTTTATCTCCTTTATGACCTTCTCCGCCATAAGCCTGAGCCTAAGCTCGGTCTTCTTGGATTGCCTTTTCTTACTCATGCTCTATCCCACCTGTCCGTTTCGTTGATATCTTATGGAGATTCTTGATAAGCTTCTCCTTATCGCATTGGGCCAGTGAGCATAATGAGTCAGCAACCTCATGTATGTAAAGCTCAAATATCTTCTGGCGCTTCTCCTGGTGCTCTGCCTTCTTAACCTTCCTTATGTGGGATGCCAGTTGCCTGCCGCACTCCTGCAATGCCAGCTTAATCTCCTTGACTATCTCCGGATATGATGCTATTGCCTCCTTGCTCTCAGAAGTGAAAGGGACCCATACAGAAGCTATGTGCACGATAACCATTGCCGGGCCAACTGGCAGTGAGCTCCTGCTCTGGCTAAGGCCATAGTTACGCCATGCTGTCTGTATTATCGATTTTGTTATTGCGCAGGCGCTCTGCTGATAAAGCAAAGGTACCCTGTTAGCGTATCTTATAACCCTCACAAGATCATCTGCCGGCAATGTGCCCCCGAAAGAAATTCCGACCTCAATTTGGAATGGGCAGCCACGATACACAGAAGGAGACCTGGTAACAGCTGCATAGAACTCAGCATCAACTTCCTTCTTCATCCCCCCCAGGAGAAGATCCTGCCCAATAGGCACCAAACAGTTCGTTGGAGGGGCCATTATTTTCGTGTTCTTTATGGCCTGGAAAAGGCTGTCAACCTCCTGCCTTGCTATCCTTGAAGGCCTCGCACGCTCATACAGCCTAGCCTTTTCACATATTTCTTTTGCTATCTTCGGGCTTACCCTTGAAAACTCTTTCTGCAAGAATGACTGCAAGGTTGGGTACTTTGTGTCAGAAAGCATTTTCATCAATATTCCCAGTTCAACACCATAAGGATGCGGCTTTATTTCCTTCGGCTCTACAGGAAGCTCCTCGGTCACCCTTGGAAATTCAACTGTTTCCTCGCCTGGAGCCCTGTAAGATATTGAAGCATGAGGATTGGAAATGGCAGTCTGCTTGAGGTATTCGTCAATGCTCTGCTTGCCCTTTTGGTACTTTGCCTCAAGCTCTATCTCAATCTTTGTGCCATGCTCCTTCTCCCATTCCACAACCTCTTCCTTAAGTATCTCTGGCTCGTTAAGCTTTGTGTTAATGTGCAGCTCAAAATAATGTGCAGGCTTTTTGGGGGATATCCTGGACCATATCCTTATGCCTTTGCCTGTAGTTAATTGGCCGTACATTGCACTGGCCGATATTCCAATTCCCTGCTGCCCCCTGCCGCACTTCAGCGTGTGGAACTTTGAGCCGTACAAAAGCTTTGCAAAGATCCTCGGGACTTGAGCCTTGACAATGCCCGGGCCATTGTCCTCTACCGTAACACTAAACCTTTCTTCTGAAAGCTGCTTCACCTCCACTTTTATCTCTGGAAGCACCCTCATGTCCTCGCACGCGTCCAAAGAATTGTCCACAGCCTCCTTTATCGTCGTGAGCAGGGCTTTCCTGGGGTTGTCAAATCCCAGCAGGTGGCGGTTCTTTGTGAAGAACTCCGCTACGCTAATCTCCCTTTGGTTCTTTGCGAACTGCTCTGCCGCAATTATTTCTTTTTTTCCTGTTAAAGTGGTCTGCAAAATTAGTCCCCCTTTTTGTTAACAAAAATCTTAATTATGGAAGCTATTTATAAGCTTTTTTGTTTTTGAGTTGTTATT